>NZ_LWMT01000256.1 GCF_001639265.1 Methanobrevibacter filiformis | reverse complement strand
TTATACCATCAATCTGACCCATAAGAATATTTCTAGCAAGCATTCTCCTAGAATAAGCTTTCTTACCTGGAGTATCCGCATATTTAGAATGCAAATCACCAAAATCATACCGACTAACCAATTCCTCAATAAAAAAACAAATATGATTATCTGGAATAAAGTCCCTCAAATTTAAAGGAAGTAAAAACACCTGACCAATACTATCTTCATGCAAAACCATAAACACCAACTCAACAAAAACTAAAAAACATTAATACTATATTACACCCCATAATATTTAAAACTAAGCATAACTAAAAAGAATCAAAAAATAATTATTGCACAGCCAATAATATATGAAAAAAAATGAAAAAAATATTACATTCATTGGTTGAGGAAATACATACCAATTATTATTGTAACTGAAATAAGGATCATTTTACTGTATAACAATTTTATACATTAGTCATGATTTTAATCTTCCTTGAAAAATAGCTAGTTAAATGGGTTTATCAAAGCTTGAATTAATAGGATGTCCATCAACCAAAATTTAAGAAATTTAATGGTTAAATTTTAGTTTAAACCCTTTAAAATCATTCTTTCATTAATTAAATTGTTGCACAGCCTATTAATTTAATTTAAAAAATAAATAAATCTTATTTTAAAAATAAGATCTTAATCTTCTTGTTTTCTTTTATGTATTTAGGATTATTATTCTTTGATTAATTTACATCCTATTTCACTGTCTTTAAATACAATAGCTCCTTTAATTATATTTTTATTTTTGTACTGCCTTCCATATTCTTGTGTTTCTATTTGTTCCAATGCTTCATCTATCATGTAGTTAAGTGAGCTTTTGCTGCTTTGTTTAAACTCAATTATTATTACATTATCGTTTTCTTCAATTATTAGATCTGCATTTCCTTTATAGCCATGTACTTCGCTATGGACATGTATTTTTGCTGAGTATAATAACATGAATACAAGTACATGATAGTATCTTTCGTCTTGTCCTCTTAAATTACTAGGTATTGGGGACAAATAATCTCCAAGTGTTTCTTTTATTTTCTTGCAATCCCCATCAATTGTATATTTTAAAAGTTTACTCCCATAATCTAAAATATCATTAAAAGAAATTTTAGAGTATCTGGCTATGAGATTTTCAAAAAGAGCAGTTTCAACCTCTAAATTAGGAATTTTCAAATCATAAAACTTCGCACGTTCACCAACTTCCACATTATCCACAGTTAAATACCCTGTTTGAAACAATAACACTTCTTCCTTAATATTTTCAGTCGTTGGATTCTTAAGTTCATTATAACTAACTCTACTTGGCTCAGCAATAGACTTAAGACTATAAGCACCCATAGGATAATCAGCCAAAACACTCGGAGTACCTGTATTAAACCATTCCTCAGCAAATTCACCATGCTTAAAACACAACAGTGTAGAATAAGGATTATATACCTTATCTTCACCATTCCAACTATAACCATTATAATACACTCTAATCTTATCTAATGTATCAGAATAAGACATTTGGAATTTATCAGCTAATTTTTGAATAAATGGTTGGAAATTATCCTCTAATTCTTCCTGAGTATATCCGCACATTGAGTTAAACTCATCAATAAGTGTCAAATCATCGACATGATTTAATTTTGAGAATACAGACACTTTGGTGAATTTGGAAATTCCAGTTAAAAATATAAATTTAATATATTGATCATTTGTTTTTAAAACTTCATAAAAACTTCCAAGTGCCTCTTGAAATTCATTTATATTGCTTTTAGTGAGGTTATTTGTAATAGGTTTATCATACTCATCTACTAAGACCACTATCTTTTTCTGTGTTTTATTATAAATTTTTTTAAACAGTTCTGCAAACCTTTTAGGTATAGTTCTTCTTTTAAGTTCTATACCAAAATTTTCAGCTATATCCTCTAAAACATCTGATAAAGTGTCTTTTAAATCATCCCGAGTAGTGTAGTCTCCCTCACCAAAATCTATATGTATTATTGGGTATTTTTCTTCCCAATTCCATTTATCATAAATATATAGTCCTTCAAATAGCTTTTTATTTCCTTTAAAAAGTTCTTTTAAAGTACTGATGAGCAGTGACTTTCCAAATCGTCGTGGTCTTGATAGAAAATTTATATCTCCACTTTTTATCATTTTGTGGATATATTTTGTTTTATCCACATATAAATAATTGTTTTCCCTTATTGTAGTGAAGTCTTGTCTACCTACAGGTAATTTCTGCATAAGTTTCTTACCTCTTATTCATTTATACTAATTAATATTTTTGTGTTTAATTGTTTATATAATTATGGATGTCGTTATTACATATTTCAGAGTTTAGTAATAACATATTTATTAACTTAATATTTTCTTTTTTCATCAACTAAAATAATCATTGCATAACCTATTAATTTAAAAAAAAATAAAATAAATCTTATTTTTAAAAAATAAGTTAAGATTCTTGTTTTCTATTATGTATTTCCAAATTATTCTTTAATTAATTTACATCCTATTTCACTGTCTTTAAATACAATAGCTCCTTTAATTATATTTTTATTTTTGTATTGTCTTCCATATTCTTGTGTTTCTATTTGTTCCAATGCTTCATTTATCATGTAGTTAAATGAGCTTTTGTTGCTTTGTTTAAACTCAATTATTATTACATTATCATTTTCTTCAATTATTAGATCTGCATTTCCTTTATAGCCATGTACCTCGCTATGGACATGTATTTTTGCTGAGTATAATAACATGAATACAAGTACATGATAGTATCTTTCATCTTGTCCTCTTAAATTACTAGGTATTGGGGATAAATAATCTCCAAGTGTTTCTTTTATTTTCTTGCAATCCCCATCAATTGTATATTTCAAAAGTTTACTTGCATAATCTAAAATATCATTAAAAGAAATTTTAGAGTATCGAGCTATGAGATTTTCAAAAAGAGCAGTTTCAACCTCTAAATTAGGAATTTTCAAATCATAAAACTTCGCACGTTCACCAACTTCCACATTATCCACAGTTAAATACCCTGTTTGAAACAATAGCACTTCTTCCTTAATATTTTCAGTTGTTGGATTCTTAAGTTCATTATAACTAACTCTACTTGGCTCAGCAATAGACTTAAGACTATAAGCACCCATAGGATAATCAACCAAAACACTCGTAGTACCTGTATTAAACCATTCCTCAGCAAATTCACCATGCTTAAAACACAACAATGTAGAATAAGGATTATATACCCTATCTTCACCATTCCAACTATAACCATTATAATATGACCTAAGTTTATCTAAAGTATGAAAATAAGACATTTGGAATTTATCAGCTAATTTTTGAATAAATGGTTGGAAATTATCCTCTAATTCTTCCTGAGTATATCCACAGATAGAGTTAAACTCATCAATAAGTGTTAAATCATCTACATGATTTAATTTTGAAAAAACAGACACCTGAGCAAACTTAGACACCCCAGTTATAAAAATAAATTTAATATACTGATCATTTGTTTTTAAAACTTCATAAAAACTTCCTAATTTCTTTTGAATTTCGTCTAAATTCTTATTTTGAAGATTTGAGATAATAGGTTTATCGTATTCATCAATTAAAACAACCACCTTTTTATCTGTTTTTTTAGAAATCTCACTGATTAAATCTGTGAATTTTTCTTCTAATGATTCACTGTATATATTTACTTGAAAATCCCTAGCTATTCTACCCATAATATCTTTAAGTTTAGCTTCCAAATCATTTAAGGCATTATAAGTTCCCCCAGCTAAATCTATAGTTATTACAGAGTAATTATCTTCCCAATCCCATTTATCATAAATGTATAATCCTTCAAAAAGCTTTTTATTCCCTTCAAATAATTCTTTTAAAGTACTAACTAGCAATGACTTTCCAAAACGCCTTGGTCGTGCGAGAAAATTAATCCTCCCATACTCAGTTAATTCAAGGATATATTTTGTTTTGTCAACATATAAATAATTATTTTCTCTTAAAATTGAAAATGATTGTGTTCCAGCAGGTAATTTTTGCATGTCTCATTTACCCCCTATAATTGTTTATTTAATATATTCTTTGTTTTTAATTGTTTATATAATTATTGAATATTTCTAACTATACTTATTTAATTATCATTACCAATATTAGACATACAATAAGGCTCTGTCGAAAAGTAATGTGTTAATTTCTAAAGAAGACTTCTGAAAATTAAATAATAATCATTAATAGTTCAGCAAAATTAAACAATATATTTTTAAGTAAAAAAAGTATTATAAATGGAATAAGGCGTTTCAGTCAAAAAGTTGCCTCTCGAGAAAATTAGTATTACATTTTATTATAAAATGCATACTACTTATTAGCACATTTGACCAATAAACATGTTTTTAAGAAAATAACAAGCTTAAAAAACCAACCGTAAACTAAGTTACATAACAATAAGCTAAGAAAGGGCTAAAGTAAGATATTTGACAAATGGTCATGATTTGAAGTTATTACGGAGAATGATTTTAATAATAATTCATTTTTCAAGAGTCAAAGTTTTAGCACACTCAGCCATATTCATCAGTTCAATTTTTCATAACCATAAATTTCTTAAATTTCTAAATCAATGTAGCGAGTAAGCAAAGTAAACATTATCTAAATTTTGGTTGCATCTTTCATTTTAGAAACATACTCTTCTAGATATTCTTTAGAATTACCACCATATTTTTCAATTATTTTTACTATTGCACTACCAACAATAACTCCATCAGCAATTTTAGATATTTTCATAGATTGTTCTGGAGTGTTTATTCCAAAACCTACAGCTACTGGAACATCTGTAATACTCTTTATTTCACCTATAATTTCTTTCAAATCTGTTTTTATTTCATTTCTAACGCCTGTTACTCCCATTGATGAAACAAGATATATGAAGCCCGTAGCATCTTTAGCTATCATCCTTATTCTATCTTTTGAGGTTGGAGCTATTAAAGAGATTACATCTACATCATAATTTTTTGCAAATTCTGAAATTTCTCCTTTTTCTTCATATGGTAGATCAGGAATAATTATCCCATTTATTCCAACATCCTTACATTTTTTAAAGAATTTTTCATATCCGTAATAGAAAACAGGGTTTATATAAGTAAGAAAAACTAAAGGGACACTTGATTCTTTTCTCACATCTTCAACTAGATCAAAAATATCATCAGTGTTAATACCTTTAGATAATGCTCTTAAATTAGCATCTTGTATAACTGGACCTTCAGCTACAGGATCTGAAAAAGGTATACCTATTTCAATTATATCTGCTCCAGCATTATCCATTGCTAATATATATTCTATTGTCTTTTCTTTTGAAGGATCTCCTGCTGTTAAAAACCCAATAAATGCTTTTCCATTATTAAAAGCTTCTGTGATTTTACTCAATTAAATCACTCCCTTCATTTAATTCCTCTGATTTAGCTATTTTAACTGTTTTAGCTATTTTAGATGTTTTAGATGTTTTAGCTATTTTGTAATTTTTAATTGATTCAACATCTTTGTCGCCTCTTCCAGAAAGACAAACTACGATAATATCTTCTTTTTCCATTTCTTTTGCTGTTTTTATTAATTGAGCTATAGCATGAGCACTTTCAATAGCACAAATAATTCCTTCTTTTTCTGCTAAATATTCAAATGCATGAATCGCTTCTTCATCAGTTATAGGAGTGTATTCTGCTCTTTTTGTATCATGAAGATGAGCATGTTCAGGTCCAATTCCAGGATAATCTAAACCTGCAGAAATCGAATATACTGGAGCTATTTGACCATAGTTACCTTGACAGAAATAAGATTTCATCCCATGAAAAATTCCAATCTCTCCTTTTGTAATAGAGGCTGCATGATACTCAGTATCAACACCTTTCCCTCCAGCTTCACAACCAATTAATCTAACATCATCATTAAGGAAGTTATAAAATGAGCCTATAGCATTACTACCTCCACCAACACATGCAATAACGGCTGTTGGAAGTTTAGATTCAATTTCAAAAAGTTGTTCTTTTATCTCACGACTAATAACACTTTGAAAATCACGAACAATCATTGGAAATGGATGAGGACCCATTACAGATCCAAAAACAAAGTGAGTGTCACTAACTCTTTTTGTCCATTCTCTCATAGCTTCATTAACTGCATCCTTTAAGGTTCTTGTTCCACTGTAAACAGTGTTTACTTTAGCCCCTAATAATTCCATCCTATAAACATTGAGGGCTTGACGTTTAACATCCTCTTCACCCATGAAAATTTCACATTCCATATCTAATAATGCAGCAGCAGTTGCTGTAGCTACTCCATGTTGACCAGCACCTGTTTCAGCTATTACTCTTGTTTTACCAACTTTTTTAGCAAGCAAAACTTGACCAAGAACATTATTAATCTTGTGAGACCCCGTATGGTTAAGGTCTTCTCTTTTTAAATATATCTTAGCTCCACCTAAATCTTTGGTCATATTTTCTGCAAAGTATAAAAGTGATGGACGACCAGCATATTCATTAAGTAACCTTTGAAGCTCTTCATTGAAGTTAAAATCATTTTTATAAAAGTTATATTGCTCTTCTAAAGTTATAAGCTCACTCATTAATATTTCAGGAATATATTGTCCACCATATTTCCCATATCTTCCATTATTCATATTTTTCATCTCATTTAATTTATCCATAATAATAGCTATTTTTTTAGAACTTTTAAAGCCATTTTCCTCAGCACCAGAACTTAAATCTATAGCATAAGGTTTAAGACCTGTTGCTTTCTTAATATTTTCACTATTAATGCCTCCAGCTAAGAAAAATGGTTTCTTAATGTTTTCTATTAAGCTCCAGTCAAAAACTTCTCCAGATCCTTTTCCACTATCCAACAACAAATAATCAACATCAGAGTTTTCCCATCTCTTAATAGTGTTTTTAATATCAATTTTATTATTTTCCTCTTTATTTACACTATTATTTCCACCATTTTTATTTCTACTATCTCTCATTTCAATAGATTTAATAATCTTAACATTATTATCAAATTCTTTTATTTTAGCTACAAACTCTTCATTTTCATTACCATGAAGTTGAATAATATCAATAATACCATTTTTTATAAGATAAAAAATATCTTCAATTTTTGGATCTACAAATACTCCCACAACAGATATATCAGTATTTAAAAGATTTTTAATGGCTTTAGCTTCATCAAAACTTACTTTTCTTTTACTTTCTGCAAATACAAATCCTACATAGTCTGGATGATGTTTGTTGATGATTTCTGCATCTTCAAGTCTTCTTAATCCACAAATCTTAATTTTAATATTATCATCCTTAATATTATCATCCTTAATAGTATGTCTAATATTATTTCTAATAGTATTTTTAATAATATTTCTAATATTATTTTCTTTCATCATTTCATACTCAATAATCAAATATTTTTAAGTCTTCACTAACTATACCAATGACTTTAACTTTTCAATAGCTATCTTCTTACTATTACTTTTCATAAGATATTCACCAATTAAAACAGCATTGATATTATTATCACTTAGAATTTTTATATCCTCAGGTTTAGTTATTCCACTTTCAGAAACAATAATAACATCATTTCTTATATCTTCTGGAATATAATCCTGTAAATTTATTGTATTATTAACATCTACAGTAAAATCTTTAAGATTCCTATTATTAATACCAATAACTTTTGCTCCAGCATCAATAGCTATTTTTATCTCTTCTTTTGTATGAGTTTCAACTAATGGACAAATATTTAAACTGTAGGCAAGTGCAATAAACTTTTTTAATTGTTCATAGGATAAAATAGAAGTTATTAAAAGTACAGCTGAAGCACCTAATAGCTTAGCCTCATATATCATGTATTCATCAATTACAAAATCTTTTCTAAGAACTGGAAGAGAAACATTATCCACAACACTAGATAGATAATTATCATTACCTTTAAAGAAATGAGGCTCTGTTAAAACTGAAATAGCCGCTGCACCTGCATTTTCGTATTCTTTAGCTATTTTTACAGGATCAAAATCATTACAAATCATTCCTTTAGAAGGAGAAGCTTTTTTAACTTCGCAAATAAATGATATTCCATCATTTTTTAAAGATTCTTCAAAAGAAGTAGAATATTTAGAATTAGTATTATTAATATTAGTATTATTAATATCTACTTTGTTGTTTAATTTATCTTTTAAAGATTCAATTGGAAGATTAATTTTCTTATTTTTAAGTCTTTCTTCTGTATGTTTTACAAGTTTATCTAAAATCATGCCAATTCAGCCTAAATGAATTATTAATTATTGAATTATAGTAACTCTTGAAATGTTCTTAATTTTTTATTAGAAGTACTTTGATTAATTTATTTAATTTAAATATTATTATAAAAAATTATTGTTTAAATATTGTTATTAATATAACTTTAGTTAGTATTAAAAAAGATATTAATTAAAAAAAGAATAAAAAGTATTACTAAATAATGAAAAAAATAATAATTAGGTCTTTAAATGTTTCTCAAGCATATTAAACAATGGAGCAATGCTTTCTGGAACATTAACTTCATCTATAATTTTATTTGTTTTATTTTTTTGTAGAATATATTCCTGAGCAAAAGAACGACTCATAAATATAACATTTTCAAAACTAATTTTTATCTCATCATCAGGCAACTCATTAACTTCCTTAAAAAATTCAGACGCTGCTGAATTCATTTCTAATGAAGAATTTATAGAGTCCTTTATTTTTATTTCATTATTACTTATCATTATGAGCCTCCTTCATTCTTATTATATTTGTAAGGATTTCCAGTGAAAGTTTCCATTAAATCATAAACATGTTGTACTTTATTTTTATTTAATCTCACTGAAATTAAAGTTCCTTTGAACTTATTCTTATTATGTAAAACCTTATATTTATAATCTTCGATACCATTTATATGAAGGCAACCTTTGTCTGAAACAATTAGTACACTACCTTTATTTCCTTCAACAACCAATTTAACAGTTGTCCACAATCCATTTCCTCGTTCATGCGGATTTTTAGAAACAGTCGAAAGATTACTTATGGCTTTTTCAATGGCATGACATTCATCTGTAAATTCAATTCCTGATTTTTTAAATCTTCCTGGAATTGATAGTCCATCATCCATAACACAAATATCTAACATTTTTAAATTAGGATATTCTTGAGCATATGTATAACCTTGATTAGCATAACCATCTTCAAAAGAAGTGTGATTGTATATGTTATTTGTAAGTTCTGAAATAATATGTCTTAAAACATAAAATCCTCCATAATCCTCATTTATCCTTAAAGCCATTTTATGACTTAATTCTTTATTTTGTCTATCTTTTTCATTATGAGGGAGAACCATATATGGAGTTCTAGTTAATGTAGATTTCATATTAAGTATTTCTTTAACATACTTCTCAGTATTTTGATGAGTATGTATTTTCTTAAGATTATATTTATTAATGTTACATAACAAAGGTATTAACGTTGTAGGTGCTAGATAAGAATAATCACTTGTATCTATACTCTCAGATCCATCCTCATAATTATCCATTATCTTCTCAAATTTTTTGTAATCATCATATAAACTGTGTTTCATATTAATCAGCTAATTTTTTCCATTATTTGAGGATTTTATTAAATAATCATATTTTAAATAATAAGTTATAAAGATATTAATGATATTTATGATTTTACTAACTAATATATTCTTTTTATATTTTTGTTTAAATCAAAATGTTTATCAAAGCTTAAAATTTCATATACCATTTATACCTGATTTTTCCATTGCCATGTAAACACATTCATTAAAAGGTACTCATTCAGTACAGTATAGTTTTAAGTATTCCATACAGCACTATAATGATAAGTATCATATAATACTATTAAATTGTTCGTCATGAATTTTATAAACTTTTTCAGTTAATTCTATATTTTGTTTTAATCTAACATTAAAACATTTAAAACTTCTACTACAACTCATTTTGAAGTTATTTGTCTTTGTTTTTATTTTTTCCCATAATTCAACAGCCCATTATAATAGTCATGTTTTTCTTAAAAATAATGATATTATGAAACTTGCATATCTAAAAAAAATCATTACTCCCACTTTCTAACCCTAACATCATTTACAGCTTCCACAGGATTAAAGCCTTCTGGTGCTTCACCTATTCCAATTATTGAATTTAAATCATTTTCACTTGGATTATGATTGTATGTATCTTTATTAGCTATTTTTATTTTCCATTGCTTAATCTTTCTATTTTTCCACCTATTAGTTCTTTGTTTAATTTTTTCTCCAATCCTCTGTTTAATACATCTGTTAAGACTTTGTCTTTATTAGTTCCTTCCATTTTAGCTATTTTATCAATTATTTTTAGTATATTATCTTCTATATTTACAACTCCCATATTATCAAATTGTTTTATTAAGTAATTGCATTGATGAAGAGTAAGTTGATGGATCATGATGGATGATATTTATACTACTATTAAAGGTCATGCATTATTAATGCTATTGTATATAGTATTAATATTATTATATACTGTTTGAAACATTAATAAAGTTTTCTAGCTTTTCTTTTGCACTTCCATCATCAATTAGGGTTTCAGCAAGATTCAATCCTTTTTTAAAACTAGGTGCTTTACCTCCAATATATAATCCTGCTGCAGAATTAAGAATTACTGCGTCTTTTTTAGGTCCTTCTTCACCGTTTAATATGTTAAGAGCAATTTGAGCATTAACTGCAGGAGAACCTCCAGTTATTGATGATTTTGGACTAAGTTCAAAGCCATAATCTTCTGGATTTAAAGTATATTGAGAGAATTTACCTTCTTTTATCTCACAAACTTTGGTTGGAGCGCATATTGAAATTTCATCTAATTTATCTTGACCATAGACGACCATTGCATTTTTAACGCCTAAATTATGAATAACCATAGCTATGGGAAGAACAAGAGATTCATCATAGACTCCAAGGACTTCCATATTGGCTCCTGCGGGATTTGAAAGAGGACCTAGAATATTAAATATAGTAGGAATTCCTAATTCTCTCCTAATTGGAGCTACATACTTCATAGCTATATGATAATTTTGAGCATACAAAAAACAAATACCTATTTTTTTAAGCAAAGCCTTACTTTTCTCAGGAGACAATTCAATGTTAACACCTAATGATTCTAAAACATCAGCAGACCCACATTTACTTGAAGCTGCCCTGTTACCATGTTTAGCTACTGGAATTCCACCAGCAGAAATTACAATAGATGAAACTGTAGAAATATTAAATGAATTGGAACCATCTCCACCAGTACCTACAATCTCAAGAACATCCATATCTGGCAATAATTTCACGCAATGATTTCTTAAAGAAGCTGCAGAAGCAGTGATTTCATCTATAGTTTCTCCTTTCATGGATAAAGCAGTTAAATAAGAACTCATCTGAACATCACTGGCTTTACCCCTCATTATTTCATTCATTGATTCCTCAGCCATTTCATAGGAAATATCCTGATTTTTTGCTAATTTTAAAATAGATTCTTTTATCATTATACTACCTCTTAAACTAATTTAGATATACTCAGAAAATTTTCCAAAATATTTGAACCACAAGGAGTCAATATTGATTCTGGATGAAATTGAAGACCATAAACTGGATACTGTTTGTGAGATATTGCCATTATCTCATCATCATCTTCTGATTTAGCTGTTATTGAAATATCCTTTGGTAAAGAATCTTCAACTCCTGAAAGAGAATGATACCTACCTACTGAAATTTCATTTTTTAAATTTTTAAATAATGGATTTTCATTATTTAATTCAATTTTAGAAACTTTTCCATGAACTAATTTTTTTGAATAGCTTACTTCTCCTCCAAAAGCTTCAAATATACACTGATGACCTAAACAAATTCCTAAAATAGGTATCTCTTTATAGAATTCTTTCACAATATCAATTGAAATTCCACCATCAGAAGGTTTTCCAGGACCAGGCGATATAACAATACGGTCTGGATTAATCTCATGAATTTCATTTAAATCCATTGCATCATTGCGTATAACCTTTATATCTGGATTAATCTCTCCAATCATTTGATACAAATTATAAGAAAAACTATCATAATTATCTACAAGTAAAATCATTTTATCAACTCTAATATTTTTATTAATTCCTGTTAAATTATTAAATCATAGCAACCTTATTAATTCCAGTTAAATTATTAAATCATAGCAACCTTATTAATTCCAGTTAAATTATTAAATCATAGCAACCTTATTAATTCCAGTTAAATTATTAATTCCTAGTAACTTTATTAATTCCTGTTAAATTATTAATTCCAGTTAATATATTAATAAAAGCATTTCCTATGATTAAATAGTTTATTTTTGGAAATAGCTTTTGTTCAAACTTTTATTTCGTGACAGAAATTTAGAGAAATCTTTGATTTCTCGTTTTTAAAAGTTTGGAGGCTTATTATTTATTATGAATCCTTTACTTAAGTCTTCAGAAAGTTTTAAAGCATTTAAAACTGCTTTAGCTTTATTCATGCATTCATCAAATTCTTTTTCAGGAACACTGTCTGCAACAATTCCTGCTCCTGATCGGATGAAAACTCTATTGTTTTTTGAAAATGCAATTCTAATAGCTATGCATGTGTCAACATTTCCAGATAAACTAATATAACCAATAGCTCCACCGTAGATTCCTCTTTTATTAGATTCCAGTTCATTTATTATTTCGCATGCCCTTATTTTTGGGGCTCCTGATAATGTTCCTGCTGGAAGAATGGCATCAATAACATCTAAATAATCTTTATCCTTTCTTAATTTTCCAGTTACAGTTGAACCAATATGCATAACATGAGAAAACTTTTCAATACTAAGATATTTATCAAGTTTGACAGACCCGAACTCACTAATTTTCCCAATATCATTTCTTCCAAGATCTACTAACATATTATGTTCTGCAAGTTCTTTTTCATCAGAAAGTAACTCTTTTTCAAGTTTTTTATCTTCTTCTTCAGTTCCTCCTCTTGGTCTTGTTCCAGCTAAAGGAAATGTGTATAATTGTCGATTATGAAGTTTAACCAGGGTTTCAGGTGATGCTCCTGCAATTTCAATATCCTCACTGGAAAAATAAAACATGTATGGAGAAGGATTTGTTGTTCTGAGTATCCTATAAGTATCTAATAAGCTTCCTTGAATTTCACAAGATAAAGGATTAGATAAAACAACTTGGAAAACATCTCCCTCTTTTATATAGTTTTTTACTTTATCAACCATCTTTGAATATTTCTCTTTAGAAAATAATGGCTTAAAATCACCTTTTAATTTAAAATTATTTTCAGAACTATTATTTGAACTACTATTTAAGCTACTATTTGATTTATCATTTTTAATTAAATTTATTAGTTTTTTTAATTTAAAAACTGCTTTTTTATATTCTTCTTCAATGTTTTCAACCTTAATATTTGCAATTAGAATCATTTTTTGCTTAAAATTATCAAAAACTATGACTTTATCAAATAACATTAAATCAACATCTTTAAAAGATTCATCAAATGATTTTTCAAAAGAACTTTTAAGTTTTTGGTTTTTTGAGTTATCCTGATCAAAGTTAAGTGAACTTTCACTATATTTAATATAATCGTAGGCAAAGTATCCAACTAATCCTCCTGTAAAAGGGGGAAATTCAGGAAGACTAGGACTTCTATTTTCATGAATTATTTCTCTAATGTATTTTCCAGGATTTTTAGTAGTCTTATTTAGATTTTTATATCCTTTTATTTGAAGAAAGCTATTTTCACAAGTAATTTCTAAAATTGGATCGAATCCTATTATAGTATATCTTCCCCATTTCTCTAAATTTTCTACACTTTCTAACATAAAACAGTGTTTATTGTTCTCTTTCAAAATTTTCAGTACTTCCATAGGGGTTTTAATATCTGAAAGTATTTCGCAACCAATAGGAATATTTTTACAATCATGTTGGTTAATGATAGTTTTTGATTGTTTTAATGAGGGGAATATCATAATACGTACCTTTTTATTTCTATTTTTCAAATTCAATATGTAGATTCAAATATTGGAAACAAGCTTTTGAAAACGAGAAATCAGAGATTTCTCTAAATTTCCTTCGGAAATAAAAGTTTGAACAAAAGCTATTCCAAAATTTAAGCATAACACGACGAATGATTTTATTAATTGGAAAAAATTAATAGAATTTAATAAATATTTTAATAAATATGTAAATATGTTGTATAAATAAGTTAGTTAAAGTACTATTTAAATCTTTGTAGTACATTTTTGTACAATAACTTAATTTTAATAAATAAATTATTTCGTCAAATTATACAAGAAAGTGACATGCAAAAAGAAAAAGGATAATAAATAGCTATTGTTTATTTTCAAAAATTTAATAAAATTTTTATTTAGTGTTTTTACAATCCTATTTTTTATGATTGATTACATATTACCATGTTATATTATTAGTCAATGAAAATATATAAATGTTTGTATTATAATGAATATTAAAATTAAAAAATATAATGTGAGAATTATAATATACTGAAAAGAATATAAAAATAAAATATTAAATTTATTTTTTATTACTTCCTTGGCTGTGCAATAATTATTTTTTGATTCTTTTTAGTTATGCTTAGTTTTAAATATTATGGGGTGTAATATAGTATTAATGTTTTTTAGTTTTTGTTGAGTTGGTGTTTATGGTTTTGCATGAAGATAGTATTGGTCAGGTGTTTTTACTTCCTTTAAATTTGAGGGACTTTATTCCAGATAATCATATTTGTTTTTTTATTGAGGAATTGGTTAGTCGGTATGATTTTGGTGATTTGCATTCTAAATATGCTGATACTCCAGGTAAGAAAGCTTATTCTAGGAGAATGCTTGCTAGAAATATTCTTATGGGTCAGATTGATGGTATAAGGTCTGGTCGTAAACTTGAAAAGGC
>NZ_LWMT01000255.1 GCF_001639265.1 Methanobrevibacter filiformis | reverse complement strand
TGAGTTCTTCAACATTAAACCTTAATTCTTCTTCCTCTTCCACATCTAAGATGTTTGCAACAGTTTGATGAGATAATGACATATTATCTACTTTCAAGTCTTTACTCATTTTACGTAATGATTTTCTACCTGTACGTGCTTTAGAATGTATATTATCTATTAAAGACTTAGATGTTTTCTTATATTTTTCAAATACATTATCAAGCTTAACTGTAGGGTATTTACCACAATTATTACAATAATATTGCCTAAAATAAAATGTTTTATCGCCTGTTTGATTTAAAACAATATTACGAGAGACAAATTTCTTTCTAATCAATGCAGATTTACCACATTTAGTACATCTACGAGTATTAAACTCAAAATGATGTGGACTGGTCATAACTACATCATTTTGAAGATTTAAATCATCATATTCATATATTTTACGATTAACTAATTCATTGAAACTTGTTTCATTGTCATAATAATCGAAAAGGTTAAGTTGTATGCTTACTATATTATTATTGTCAGTGATTAATTGGTTATTGAACATATTAATTAATCTACTGACCATTATTAATAAATATTACTATTTAATTCTCTCTAATAAACTCTTACTAATCATTGCAAGTGTAAAAATCATTGTATAGATTGTTATGCTCTTATTTTTTTTAATTTTAGATTTAAAAATTTTTTTTCACAGGAGGTTTTTAGACAATAATTAAACATGTAAATAGTATTTATTAACATGAATACTAAAACATTGAAAAATAAAATGACAAGAGGTAAAATTTTGACACAAACCACCACCATAATAATGAATACCTCTATTACCACTGAAACTAGAATTACTCACACTAAAATTATCAACACTATTATAAATAGCACCACCACTTTTATTAGCAATATTATTCGAGAAACTAGAATTAGTCACACTACAATTAACACCACTATTAAAAATAGCACCACCATCACTCCCAATAGCATTATTATCACTAAAACTAGAAATACTCACACTAAAATTACCACCCTCATTATAAATAGCACCACCATAACTAGCATTATTACCAACAAAACTAGAATTAAACACACTAAAATTAACACTATTACGAATAGCACCACCAGCATTAGCAATATTATTTGCGAAATTAGAATTAATCACACTAAAATTATTACCAGTATTATCAATAGCGCCACCACTAACATTAGCAGAATTATTTAAAAAAGTATTATTATTACCTACAGTGAAATTAACACCCGTATTATAAATAGCACCACCATTAAAAGCATTATTACCAATGAAACTAGAATTACACACACTAAAATTAACACCACTATTAAAAATAGCACCACCACTAGCATTACTACTAGTATTAGCAGAGTTATTTAAAAAAGTATTATTATTACCTACAGTGAAATTAACACCCGTATTATAAATAGCACCACCACCATTAGCTCCAGTAGTAGCAGTATTACCAATGAAAGTAGAATTATTTATACTAAAGTTAGCACTGGCATTGTTATAAATAGCACCACCATAACTAGCAATATTATTCGCAAAACTAGAATTACTTACACTAAAATTAACACCACCAGCATTATAAATAGCACCACCTCTAGTACTAGCATTATTACCAATGAAACTAGAATTACTTACACTAAAATTAACACCACCAGGATTATAAATAGCACCACCCTCATAGCTAGCATTATTACCAGTAAAGCTAGAATTAATCACACTAAACCCTGCACCATAATTAATAATAGCACCGCCCCTAGTACTAGCAATATTATCAGTAAAACTAGAATTAATCACACTAAAATTAACACCACCAGGATTATAAATAGCACCACCAACACCACCACTATTCACTTTATTACCAATAAAAGAAGAATTAATCACACTAAAACCAGCACCATAATTAGTAACTGCAGCACCTAAAACACCAGTGTTATCTGTAAAATTAGAACTAATCACATTAAAATTAAGAGCATTATTGTAAATACTGCCCCCATAAGCATTATTACCAGTGAAACTAGAATTAATCACACTAAAATTAACACCATTTTGATTATAAATAGCTCCGCCATTACCACCAGCAGTAACATTATTACCAATAAAAGAAGAATTAATCACACTAAAATTAACACCATTATTATAAATAACACCACCATAAGTAGGAGCATTATTACCAATGAAAGAAGAATTAATCACACTAAAATTAACACCATATTGATTATGAATAGCACCACCATCACTACCTGCATTATTATCAATAAAAGTAGAATTAATCACACTAAAATTATCCCCAGTATTATAAATAGCACCACCATCAGTAGCATTACTATTAGTAGTCTTAATAGCAGAATTATTTACAAAAGTATTATTATTACCTACAGTGAAATTAACACCAGTATTATAAATAGCACCACCACTATTACTAGAATCACTACTAGTATTAGCAGAGTTATTTAAAAAAGTATTATTACCTATAATAAAATTAGCACCAGTATTATAAATAGCACCACCACCCTTACCCCCAGTAGTAGCAGTATTGCCAATGAAAATAGAATTATTTATACTACAGTTAGCACTGTCATTATTATAAATAGCACCACCAGAACTAGCATTATTATTTGCGAAATTAGAATTCCTAACATTAAAAGTAGATGCAAAAGTATTATAAATAGCACCACCATAACTAGCATTATTATCAGTAAAACTAGAATTAATCACACTAAAATTAGTACCATTATTCCAAATAGCACCGCCATATAATGAAGCATAACCATTAATAAAAGTAATATTAGCAATAGTAACATTGCTAGCAGTAATATTGAATATCTGTGACAGTTTCTGAGCATCCATAATAGGGGAACCAAACTCGCCACTAAGGGTTAAATTGTTATATGTATTATTTATTGTTAAGTTTGTGTTCACTCCAACTCCAACATAGTTAATAGCTCCACCTACTGGAGAACCAGCAATATGAACCACGACTTGAGTTAAATTAAACTGTTTAATAATAGCTAAAGCAGCAGAAATGTTTTTGACTGCATTGTTCCAGCTACTACCATCAAAGCTACCAGTACTTATTGAAGAGTTAACATATGTTCCATAAGTGTAAGAAGGAGCTAAAGCACGAACCTCGAGAATGGAATTTACCTTATCTCCAGTAGCCTTAATATTAGCAGATTGGTTAGAAGAACTTAAATTAATATTGGTCCAATTGTAAGAGCTGGTACGAGCATCACCATTATAAACTACTGAATTACTAGTAGTAGCACTGCCAATAGAAACACTAACATTAAAAGAAGGCAAGTTTCCAGGAGTATTAGCAACAGCAGAGTCATTTAATGTGAATTTATAGCTAAGATTAAATACAGTGCTCAAAGTATAATTAATAGTGAGATTATTAAGAGTTTCATTTGTAACATTAACACCATTTACATAAAGTTTCATAACATAATAATTAGTAATAGTGATAGTACCACTAGTTAAGCCAGTAAGGTTATTCTGTCCCCACCAATTAAAATTAGCAGTTACTGAACCTGCTGATCTATACAAAGCATATCCACTGTTGTTGTATAATCTGCTATAATTTAAAATTAAAGCACCAGCAGCGTATATTCCTCCAGCAGTAGTTGCAGAATTATTAACAATATTAGAACCAGTTACATTAAGATTACCACTACTATAAACATAAATAGCACCACCACTAGTTGCAGAATTATTAACAATATTAGAACCAGTCACACTAATATTACTACCACTATAAACAAGAATAGCACCACCACTACCACCTTTATTACCTGTGAAATTAGACCTACTTATATTACCTGTAGTAGAAACAAGAGAAGTAGCACCACCATAATTAGTACCAGAACCAGTAGCATTATTACCAATGAAATTAGAATTATTCATGATAAGTTTAGTATTATAATTACTACTAATAGCACCACCTTCAGGTGCAACATTATTTGTGAAGTTAGTATTATTCACATTAAGAACACCATAGTATTCATTAAGAATAGCACCACCATAACTAGTAGCAGTATTACCATTAAAAATAGAATTATTTGTAGTAAGATTAGTATAATAATCAGTATAAATAGCACCACCATGAACAGCATTATTACTGGTGAAGTTAGAATTAGTTATATTAACATTACTGTATCTAGCATAAATAGTACCACTACGACCATTATTACTTATGAAAGAAGAGCCATTGACACTAATATTACTGTATGTACCATAAATAGCACTACCCCAACCATAACTTGCACTAGTGCTAGTAGCATTATTTCTGGTGAAAGAAGAGCCATTAATACTAATGTTACTATAATAACTATAAATGGCACCACCGAACCCAAGATTAGCTGTGACATTATTGCCTGTGAAGTTACAGTTTATTATGGTTATTTTAGAGTTATAGCTGCATATGGCACTACCATATGCACTGTTGTTACCATTATAAAATGTTATGTTCGTGAATGTTATGTTGCTTCGTGTAGCGCTAACATTAAACATTTTTCCTAGTTTTACTGCATCTATTATTACTGTGTTTTTTGCACCATTCCCTTGAATTGTGAGGTTTACACTTGATGTAATGTTATTCCTAATATCAGTAGTTTTATTATATGTTCCAGGATTAAGTGTGATCACATGATTAGTGCCTGCACCTCCAGTATTAACTAAATCAACTGCCCCATTAATTCCAGCAGCATTAGTAGTACTAATTGTAACATTTACAGCACTAACAGATGAAACACTAACAAATAAAATAGCTATTAGTAATAATATAATAGCTATTGTAGTCAAACTTTTAGAAAAAGTTTGATCAAAAAGCTGTTTGTAAAACAAACCTTTTGAAGATCCAGAATGTTTTTGTTTTTTTATAGAATAGTTATTGGATTTTATAATATTATTTTCCTTATTTTCTAATTTCATAGTATTTATTTCCCTATATATAGAGCATAACTAAATTATCCATTTAATTTATAAAATCATATCAATTTGATAACTATAATTAAATTATATCTACCATAATTAAATTATATTTACTATAATTAAATTATATCTAATTACAGGATAATGTTGGATACAATATAGAATTTATTTCTACAAATAAATATTAATTATAAATTAAATATTATGTTTTATTAATTATATGTTAGTTCGACTAATATATAAATGTTACTATTATACCGAACATATGCTATATCAATGAAGATTTCTAAAAAAGTTAATATTGCCAAAGACTTTAATAGAATTAGTATACTTCATATAGTTGTTAATTTCATCTAATTCTTGTTAAATCTTATTTATTTTGCATTATTATTTGTTAAATATAGTTTTTATCACTATAATTTCATTTAGAATTATTTCAAATTTAAAGATTTTATTTACTTTAAAATTAAAATCAAAATCTTAATAAATTTTATTTAGAATAACTAGGATGAATTCTTGAATCACCATATAAGATTTAAATAATAACTATTATAATTCATTAAAATACTAAATAGCTATGATAATACCCCCAATATTCATGAGAAAATAAAATATACAGAAATGTTAATTCAATATAAATTATACATTAACAGAATTAGTATCTTTTTCTTCTAATCCCTGTATATGCTAGTAGTGAAATTATTATTATTATTATTATTATTATCACTATAACAATTGGTATTCCTGTTTTTTTCATTGCTACTTTTCCATTAACATGCTGTGGCTGTGGTTTAGGAGGTTGTGGCTGTGGTTTAGGCTGGGGTTGTGGGTTATTAGTTGGATCTACTTTGATATTCACACTATGTTTGGTAGTACTATTGTCTATGTCAAATTCATTAGATTCAACACTAGCAGATATTTCGTGAATTCCTTCTTTAGTAGCTATAGCTTTAAACTCAGCAGTACTAGTTTCTCCAGCATTTAAATTTCCAATTGTCCAGATACTAGTGTTTGAATCATATGAACCATATTCACTATTAAATGAAGCATGCTTAAACTCATCAGGTATATTCAATTTAACTTTTACACCAGTTGCATTATCAGGACCATGATTTACCAGAACAATATGATAGCTAAGAGTTTCACCTTCTTTAACAATATTTTTATCAGGAACTATTTTAATTTCAATATTTACAACTGGAGTGAATTAACAGCTTCTCCAGCTTTTAATGTGTTGATATTCCAAACACCATTATTCGGATTATATGATCCATATCCACTTGAAGATATGTATTTAAGACGTAAGTCAAGGACTTCATTAACTTTAACACCTGTTGCTGTATTAGTACCTTGATTTATCACTGTAATAGTGTAGGTGATATATTCTCCACTTTTAGCTTTAGTTTGGTTAGCTATTTTGTTTATTGTGATATTAATATTATTACTACTACTATTATTATTAACATTGATTATTACTGTACTATTATTATTACCTATGTTATTTTCATTGATTTCTAGTGCTGCTGTGTTTGTTATAGTGCCAATATCTATAATTTGTACTTGTATTGTTAGAATAGCTATTGTATTGTTATCTAAATTAGCTATTTGCCATTTACCACTACTTGGACTATATGTTCCAATATTTGTTGTGTAGTTAATGAGTTTTAACTTTTTATCCAATGATTCAGTTATATTGAAGTTAGTAGCATTATTTTTACCATTATTGATTACTGTGATGTTGTATTTAATATAATCTCCTATATGTTGATTTTTTGTAGCATTTGAAACCTTAAGAATAGTTAAATTAACATCAACATCATTTACTGTGAATTCTACTGTTGAATTATTCTGTGAGTTAATATTGCTTTCAGTAGTAGTTACATTTGCAGTGTTAGTTATAGTACCTATTTCTATAATTTTAACTAGTATTGTTAGTGTAACTGTATTGTTTGCCTTTAAGTTTCCAATGATCCATGTACCGTTGTTTACAATGTATTCTGTTCCATTAGTTGAATTGTAATTAACATATTCCATTTTAGTAAAGTCAAGTTGGTCAATAACATAGATACCTGTAGCATTAGTAGATCCTAAATTAGTCACTGTTATGGTGTAATTTACAATATCTCCCAAGTGAGCATTACTTGTGATATTTGATACTTTGATAATGCTTATGTTTACATCATCCACAGTTATGTTGACTGTGCTGTTGGTTTGGTTGTTAATGTTGGTTTCACCTGTTGTTATATTTGCAGTGTTAGTTATTTTTCCTATTCCTATTATTGTAACATTAATTGTGAGTGTAGCTGTTGTGTTTGCTGCTAGATTTTCAATTGTCCAGTGTCCAGTGCTTTCATCGTAGTTTCCGATTGTAGATGAAGCATTGATGTAATGTAGTTTTGTGTGATCTAAATTGTCAGTTACGGTTACATTACTTGCATTTGTTGGTCCATTGTTTGTTACATTGATTATGTAAGTTATATTGTCTCCTACATGAATATTTTCTGTTAAATTAGCGACTTTAATAATTGTAACATCCACATCAATTACATTAATAGTAACAGAAGTGTTAGTTTGGTTGTTAGTGTTGTTTTGTTCTGTTGTTATGTTTGCAGTGTTGGTTATTGTTCCCATAGTTATTATTGTTGCATTTAGGATTAATGTTACTGTTGTATTATGATTTAATAGCCTAATTGTCCAAATACCCGTGCTATTATCATATATACTGCCGTCGGATGTGATATATCCTGTGAATTTTAATTTTGTGTTGTCTATTAATTCATTTACTGTTATGTTGATTGCATCTGTTTCACCATTATTGCTTACAGCTATTGTGTAGGTTACATTATCTCCTAAATGTGCTGTTTCGGTTGTAATATTGGATATTTTGATAATTGAGATATTAATATCCCCTACCATGATTTCAACAGTGCCATTAGTTTTATTATTAATATTAATTCCATCCGTAGTAACATTAGCAGTGTTAAAGATATTTCCTTCAGCTATTATTGTAACATTAATTGAGAGAGTAACTGTAGTATTTGCTTTCAAATTTCCTATAGTCCATATTCCTGTTGTTACATTATAAGACCCTATACTTGGGACCGCATTTATGAATTTTAATTTACGGGTGTCAAGTAAATCGTTGACTGTGACGTTTGTTGCGTTAGTTATTCCATTGTTACTTACTGTTATGATATATGTGGCATTATCCCCAATATGAGCCTCACCTGTTACATTAGATGATTTTATGATTGTTAGATTCACGTCTTCGACATTTATCAGGACTGTGCTGTTAGTTTGGTTGTTAAGATTGTTTTCAAGAGTTGTTAAATTTACAGTGTTATTAATAAGTCCTAAACCAATAATTTCAGTATATAATGTTAATGTGACTGTGGTATTGAAATAAACTGTTCCTATATCCCATAGACCAGTGCTATTATCATATACACTATTGTCAGAGCTTGTATAATTTATGAATTTTAGTTTTGTATTATCTAAAGTTTCATTAACAGTAACTACAGTTGCATCAAGTAAACCATTATTCGTTACTGTTATAGTATATGTTACCTTGTCACCATAGTGTCCAATTCCTGATGTGATATTAGAAACCTTAATAATTGAGACATTAACATCCCCTACAACAATTTCAGTACTAACATTAGTTTTATTATTAATATTAGGTTCATTTGTTGTTAGGTTTGCTTTGTTAAAGATATTTCCTTCAGCTATTAAAGTAACATTAATAAGGAGTGTAGCTGTAGTATTTGCTTCTAAGTTCCCTATAATCCATACTCCTGTTGTTGCATTATAGGATCCTATAGTTACATTTGAGTTTAAATAATGTAATTTTACACTGTCTAATAAGTCAAAAACAGTGACATTAGATGCATTAGTAGAACCTTTGTTCATAACCGTGATAGTATAGGTTATATTATCACCTACATGATTATGTCCTGAGGTATTAGATACTTTTATGATGGTAACATTAACATCTGAAACATTGAATTCTGCTGTGCTATTAGTTTGGTTGTTGATGTTGGTTTCAGCTGTTGTTAGGTTTGCTGTGTTTGTTATGTTTCCAAATCCTGTGACTTCTACTTCTATTGTTAATAACACTGCTAATCCTGCTTCTAAGTTACCTATGTTCCATAGCCCAGTAATAATATCATAAGTTGTGTAATCTGGTGCTGTGTGATCTATATAAATTAATTTATTTTTATCAAGATAGTCAGTAACTGTTACATTTGTTGTGTCAATTGGACCATGATTTTCTACTGTAATGGTGTATTTAACATGATCTCCATAGTGAGGGTTAGCTGATGCATTGGAAACCTTAATTATGCTTACATTCACTTCTCCTACATAAAATGTTGTGCTTGCATTGGTGTTGCTGCCATTAAGTATTATTTCCTTTGCTGTTACATTTACAATATTTTCTATTGTTCCTGAGCTAGCTATTATAACTTCAATTTTAAGTGTAGCTGTTTGATTAATATTTAATGTTCCAACATTCCATAATCCAGTGTTATTATCATAAGTACCTGTTGAAGAGGCATAATTAAAGTAGGTTATTTTAGAGTTTAATATATCATATACAGTTACATTAGTTGCAATATCTAAACCATTGTTTTTAACAGTTATTGTATAATTAACGTGATCCCCTATATGAGATGTATCAAAACCAGTTACGTTTGATATTTTGGTAATGTTTAGATTAACTGCTGGTGTGACATTGATTGTTACTGTGGAGTTTATGTTTGGATTTTCAAGTGTTTCAATAGCTGTTACATTACCTGCAGTGTTGTTTATTGTTCCTGATTTAATAGCTTGAACAATCATATGTAGAGTTACACTTGTTTTACCTGCAATATCCCCAACAATCCAGACCCCTGTTGTGTTGTTGTATGAACCTCCAGTCCAATTAAGAAGCTTAAAACCATTATTCAACAAATCAGTGAAAGTAACATTAGATGCGAAATCAGTCCCATTATTAGTTACAGTTATTGTGAAATTGATAGTATCATTATTCAAAACATTAGTTGCATTAGCCACTTTAACAATGCTAAGATTAACAAGAGGATCAGCATCAAGAATAAGAACAATGTTCTCATCATCTGCTAAAGCATTAATTGATGATTGAGGATTAGTATTATTTAACATGGTAGCTTGTGCAAATGTGAGTGTTCTTATATCACCAGTACTAGTATTAACAGTGTTTGTACTGTTTCTAAGTAATATTTCTACTGTGAAATAAGGTAATAAACTTGAATCATTAGTAGTTAGATTATTTAAGGTTAGTCTGTAAGATAAGGTTGCTGGAGTGTTTTTTGTGTAATTTCTTGTTGCATTTACAGTTGTGTTAAATGTTGAGTTAAGTGAAAGTTGTAATACATACCAATAGCTAAGGTTTAAATTTGCTCCTGAAGTAGTGTATTGATCGTTTATATTATTTTTTCCCCACCAATTGAAGTTTACATTAGTATTAGTTCCTGAATTGTTCATACCTACAGCATTTTGATAGATTCTGTTGTAATTTAATGTGTTGTTATGTCCTGTGACATTTATACCTGCAACTGTATTGTTTACAATTGTTGTGCTTATTATTGTGTCATTTAAACCATACATTACAGCCCCTACTTCATTTCCGTCTAATGTTCCATTAGTGAAAACATTATTATCATTAGATGAATTAAAAGTTAAACCAACTTTTAATTTAGCTATTGTAATGTTAGAAAATGTGTTGTTATGTCCATTTACAAATATTCCTCTTGTGTTGTTATTTCCAATAATTGAACCATTAGAAATATTATTTCTATGACCATCAACAAGTAAAACAATGCCATTATTAGTTATAATATTATTGCTTATTAGATAGGTATTTAAATTTATAGTTGAATTATTGAAGCCTATTCCTAAAACACCATCATTACCATTAAAGGAATTATTATTAATAGAAGTTTGATTATTTAATGTATAAATAGCCATATGAGTATTATTAGAAAATGTAGAATCATACACAGTGAAATTATCACCAAAATTACAGATAATATCATTTTTAGCATTATTACTAGTGAAAATAGAACCATTCACACTAAAATTAACACCACTACCCGCATTATACATAACTCCACCATTAGTAGTAGCATTATTATTTGTGAAAGTAGAATTGTTCACACTAAAATTACCGCCAGTATTATACATAACTCCACCATAACTACTAGCATTATTACCAGTGAAAATAGAACCACTCACACTAAAATTACCACCCTCATTATAAATAGCACCACCATAACTAGCATTATTACCAACAAAACTAGAATTAAACACACTAAAATTACTACTACTAAAAGTATTATAAATAGCACCACCACTACTACCATTATTACAGATGAAACTAGAATTAATCACACTAAGATTAGTAACATAACCAGTATTATAAATAGCACCGCCCCTACTAGCAATATTATCAGTGAAACTAGAATTAATCACACTACTATTATCACCCGTATTAAAAAAAATAGCACCACCATCACGACTAGCATTATTACCAGTGAAAGTACAACTAATCGCGCTAAAATTACCACCACAATTATAAATAGCACCACCATAACTAACATTATTACCAGTGAAAATAGAATCACTCACACTAAAATTAACACCAAGATTATAAATAGCACCACTACCATTATTACCAGTGAAAATAGAATCACTCACACTAAAATTAACACCAGTAGTATAAACAGCACCACCAAAAAGACTAGCAGTATTACCAGTGAAAGTACAACTAATCACGCTAAAATTATCAGCACCAGCATTATAAATAGCACCACCATAAAGACTAGCAGTATTACCAGTGAAAATAGAATCACTCACACTAAAATTACTACTACGATTATTATAAATAACACCACTATTACTAGCATCATTACCAGTGAAAATAGAATCACTCACACTAAAATTACCACCAGTATTATAAATAACACTACCATTACTAGCATTATTACCAGTGAAAATAGAACCATTCACACTAAAGTTACCACCACTACCAGCATTATAAATAACACCACCAGTAGTAGCATTATTATTTGTGAAAGTAGAATTCACACTAAAATTAACACCAGTATTATAAATAACACCACCACTACTAGCATTATTACCAGTGAAAATAGAATTAATCACATTAAAATTATCACCCCCATTATTAATAGCACCACCATAATTAGGAGCACTATTACCATTAAAACTAGAATTAATCACACTAGAATTAACACCAGTATTCTGAATAGCACCACCATGAACACTAGCATTATTACCAGTGAAAATAGAATTAATCACACTAAAATTAACATCATAATTAGAAATAGCACCACCACCATTACGAGCACTATTGCCATTAAAACTAGAATTAATCACACTAAAATTAGAATTAGTACCATTAAAATTACAAATAGCACCACCATGAGAGACATTAGCATTATTACCAGTGAAAATAGAATTAATCACACTAAAATTAGTACCACCAGAACTATAAATAGCACCACCATTAACATTAGCAACATTACCTGTGAAATTACAATTCACTATAGTTAATTGAATAGAGTTAAAATTATCGATAGCACCACCATTATCAGTGACATTACCATTTATAAAAGTTAAATTTATAAAAGTTACATTACTTCTTGCACTATTAATAATAAACATTCTTCCAAGTTTTCTTGCATCGATTATTACTGAGTTTGTTGGACCATTCCCTTGTATTGTAAGATTTACATTGGATGTGATGTTACTCCTAATATCATTAGTTTTGTTATATGTTCCTGGATTAAGTGTTATTGTATGATTAGTGCCAGTAGTAGTAGTTAGAGCTACAGCTCCATTAATACCCGTACTATTAGTAGTGCTAATGGTAACATTTACAGCACTAACAGATGAAACACTAACAAATAAAATAGCTATTAAGGATATTATAATAGCTATTTTAAAAATACTATTTTTAGAATTATTATTAATATTATTACTATTATTACTATTATTATTAGTATTACTATTACCATGATTATTTTTAGAACTACTCTTATTTCTTAATTTATTAGCTGAAATTAATCCAAATATACCTAATATTAATAATATGACATTTATTAAAGGAACACCAGTTTTCTTCATACTCACATTAGAACCTATAATTTCATGAGAGTTATTAGTATTATTGTTGTTAGTATTATTATCATTAGTATTATTGTTATTGTCATTATTAGAAGAATTAAATTTAAATTCAACTATTTTTGAATTAAATTGACCAAATCCATTGAATTTAATTTTAAGAACATTATAATCCTTAATTTGTATTACAGGATGAATTTGACCATTTTTATCAGTGATAAATATTCCAAGAACTTTACCATTTAATACTACTTCAAGTGGAATATTAGGAATTGGATTACCATTGCTATCAGTAGCAGTGATGGTAGCTACAACTTTATCTCCAGCTTTTGCAGGAGGAATGTGAACATTAATATTAATTGTTTCGTTAGTATTATTTGTGTTATTGTTAGAAGAATTACCTTTAAATCTAATTATTTCTTCAGCAGCATTAAATTCATTACTTTCACTGAATTTGACTTCAAGAACATTATCCTTACTAACAGGTATTACATGATGTATTTGACCATTTTTATCAGTGATAAAGTTTCCAAGAGCTTTACCATTTAAAATTATTTTAACAGAAGCATTAGAAAGTGGATTACCCTTAGCATCAGTAAGATTAATAGTTGCTGTAGTATTATGTCCAATTTTAGTATCAGGAACATGAATAGTAATATTAACATCTTTTTTACTGAAATTAACATTTACAGTCAAATTAGAAGAACTATATTTATCATCACCACTAAATTCAACAGTAATATTACTTTTAACAGCAGTGATATTATAAGGAACCTTAGCTATTCCATCTACAAACTTAACATTAGTATAATTAACGCCATCAATAGTAAGATTAGCAGTTGTATTCACAGGATTACCATTAACATCAGTCAAATTAAGAGTAACATTAACAGTATCACCAACACTACCCTTAGGAACACTAACACTCAAATTAACATCCGTCTTAGTGAAATTAACACTAGCAGTATCATTAGCAGAACCATACTTATTATTGCCCTCAAAGACAACAGTAATATTATTCTTAACACCAGTAACATTATAAGGAACCTTAGCTATTCCATCTACAAACTTAACATTAGTATAATTAACACCATCAACAGTCACATTAGATGTAGTATTCACAGGATTACCGTTAACATCAGTCAAATTCAAAGTAACGTTAACAATATCCCCGATCTTACCAGCAGGAACAGTGCCACTAAGATTAACAGCAACTTTAGTAAAATTAACACCAATTGTTACGTTAGAAGGACCATAAAAATCATTACCTTTAAACCCAATAGAGATATTATTCTTAACTTCAGTAATAATATAGGGAACCTTAGCTATTCCATTAATAAATTCAACATTTGGATAAACCACACCATCAACAGTGACATTAGCAACAGTACTTACAGGATTACTATCAGAATCAGTTAAATTCAAAGTAATATTAACAGTATCCCCTATTTTAGCATCA
Organism: Methanobrevibacter filiformis; assembly: GCF_001639265.1. Taxonomy (GTDB): domain Archaea; phylum Methanobacteriota; class Methanobacteria; order Methanobacteriales; family Methanobacteriaceae; genus Methanacia; species Methanacia filiformis. Next base: position 26,364 of record NZ_LWMT01000255.1, on the reverse strand, counting down.
GGTATTGAAGCACTAAGATTGGTGCCATATTTAACATTAATTGTTGAATTAGTAGTACCATTATCTGTATTATTTTGATCAGTAATAACATTTGCAATATTAGTTAATCTTCCACTGCCAATAATAGTAGTAGTTATATTCAAGACAACCGTTTCACCAGCACCAAGACTACCAATAGTCCATATGCCAGTATTATTATCATAATTTCCACGATTAGCACTACTACTTACAAAACTCAACATAGTATTATTCAACTTATCAGTTACAAATACACCTGTAGCATTAGTAGAACCGTGATTAGTGACAGTAATAGTATAAGTAATATTATCTCCAATGTTCACAATGCCAGTAACATTAGATACTTTAACAACACTCACATTAACATAATTAGTCACATTAATAGTAGCATTACCTGTTCCATTGTCAGTGTTAGTATTATTCTGATCAGAAGTAACATTCGCAACATTCGTAATTGTCCCATCATTTATAATGGTGGCTATTATGTTTAATGTAGCGGTTTCACCAGAATTTAAGTTTCCAATAGTCCACAAACCAGTGGTATTATTATATTGTCCTTTACTTGCATTGCTGTTTATGAATCTTAGCATTGTGGTGTTTAATTTATCAGTCACAATTACATTTGTAGCATTAACATTACCATTATTAGCTACAGTGATAGTATAAGTAATTGTATCACCAACATTAGCTATTCCAGTAACATTAGAAACCTTAACAACACTCAAATTAACATTATTAGTAACATTAGTATTGTTAGTAACATTAATGGTGTTGTTATCTGTTCCATTATTATCATCAGTATTATTCTGATTAGAAGTAACATTCGCAACATTCGTAATTGTCCCACTACTAATAATAGTCGCTATTATAGTTAATGTAACAGTTTCACCAGGATTCAAGTTTCCAACAGCCCAAATACCAGTACCACTATTATAACTTCCTTTACTCACATTACTACTTGCAAATCCTAACATTGTAGTATTCAATTTATCAGTCACGTAAACGCCTGTTGCGTTAGTTAGTCCTTTGTTTGTGATTGTAATTGTGTATTTTATTGTATCGCCGATGTTTGCTGTTCCTGTTGTGTTAGATACTTTGATAAGAGTTATGTTTACATCTTTTGATATGTTGTTTGTTATTGTGCTTTGATTTTGGTTGTTGATATTTTTTTGGTCGGTAGTTATGTTTGCGGTGTTTGTTACTGAGTTGTTTCCTATTATTGTTATGTTGATTGTTAGTGTTGCAGATTGTCCTGGAAGTAGGTTGCCGATTGTCCATTTTCCTGTTGTGTTGTTGTATGTTCCAATAGATGCAGTTGCATTTATAAATTTTATTTTATTAGTATCTAAGATATCAGTTACATAAATTCCTGTTCCAGTGTTTTCTCCATTGTTTGTTACATTAATTATGTAAGTTATATTATCTCCAATGCTCACGGTTCCTGTTGTGTTAGCTATTTTAACTATTGATATGTCTACATCAGTTATGTTTAGTATTACTGTGCTTGTAGTGTTGTTATTCGTATTATTTTCATCTGTTGCAACTATTGCAGTGTTATTTAAAATTCCTGTTCCAGTTATGGTTACATTTACAGTTAATGTTACTGTTTCTCCTGCTTCTAGTGTTCCAATATCCCATATTCCAGTGCCATAGTTATATGTTCCTTTACTTGTATTTGAGTTAAGGTATTGTACTTTGTTGTAGTTAATTAGATCTTCTACAAAGACTCCTGTTGCATTGTTTAATATTTCATTGTTGGTTATGGTTATTGTGTAGGTTACATTGTCTCCAAAATGAATGTCTCCACTTACATTTGCAACTTTTAAAACATTTACATTAACTGTATAATTAGCAGCTTCACCAACAATGGTTAAAATAAGGTTTTCGTCATCAGATAATGCATTAATTGAATATTGAGTATTAGGATTGTTTATTGCCACAGATTGGCTTAGACTGGTATTTCTAATGTCTCCAGTTAAATTGTTAACAATGGTCGTGCTGTTTTTAATTAATATGGTTACTTCAAAGTATGGAAGTAAGTTTGGAGTATTGGTTACTGGAATATTAAGTGATAAATTATAGCTTAAGTTAGCACTCTGATTTTTACTGTAATTTCTTGTATCATTTGCAGTTGTGTAAAATGTATTATTTAATGAAAGTTCAAGGACATACCAAGTATGTAAGTTGAAATCAGCACCAGTATTTGTATATTGACCAGTAATATTGTTTAATCCCCACCAATTAAAGTTAACATCAGTATAAGTACCAGAATTATTAAGCCCCAAAGTATTATTATGAATACGATTATACTGGACAATATTATTATCTCCTGTGACATTAATACCAACAATAGTATTATTAACTATGTTTGAACTTATAACCGTGTCATTAGAACCTAACATAGACATACCAATCCCATTACCACTAATTGTAGCATTAGTTAATATATTATCACTGTTAGTTGTATTAAAACTCAAACCAACTTTTAAATTAGCTATTGTAATGTTAGATAATGTGTTGTTGTGTCCATTTACCAATATCCCTATTGAGTTGCTATTTCCAATAATTGAGCCATTAGAAATATTATTTCCATGACCATCAACAAGTAAAACAATATCATTATTTTTCATGGTATTATTGCTCATTAAATAGCTATTTAGATCAATATTTGAATTATTAAAACCAATTCCCAAAACACCATCATTACCATTAAAAGAATTATTATTAATAGAAGTCTGATTATTCAATGTATAAATAGCCATATGAGTATTATTCGAAAATATCGAACCCTTGAGATTGCAATTAATAGCATCAATAAATATAGTACCATTAGCATCATTACCAATAAAACTAGAATCACTCACATTAAGATAACCATAACCACCATAAATAGCACCACCATTATTAGCATTATTACCACTAAAACTAGAATTATTCAGACTAAACCTAGCACCATGCTGATAAATAGCACCACCATTATTAGCATTATTACCACTAAAACTAGAATTACTCACACTAAAATTACTATCATAACCAATATAAATAGCACCACCAACATGACTAGCATTATTACCACTAAAACTAGAATTACTCACACTAACATTACCAGGAGAGCTATGAATAGCGCCACCATAGGCATAGGTATCATTAACAGTATTATTAGTGAAAATAGAATTACTCACATTAAGATTACCCCCACCATTACCAATAGCACCACCAGTACTACTAGCAAAATTACCACCACGAGTACGACCAGTATTACCAATAAAACTAGAATTACTCACACTACAATTACCACTATTATGAATAGCACCACCATTATTAGCATTATTACCACTAAAACTAGAATTACTCACACTACAATTACCCCCATTACCAATAGCACCACCAGTAGTAGCATTATGACCACTAAAACTAGAATTAATCACATTAAGATTACCCTCATTACTAATAGCACCACCACCACTATTAGGATTAATACCACCTATACCAGAAATACTAGCATCATTACCACTAAAAATAGAATTACTCACACTACAATTACCCACATTACTAATAGCACCACCGCCGCTAGCAGTATTACCAATAAAACTAGAATTACTCACACTAACATTAGCACTATTAAGAATAGCACCACCCCTACCTATAACATTTGCATTTATAAAAGTTATGTTAATTATTGTAACCGAATATCCAGCAGATATTTGAAAATGTCTACTTTTTCTTTCTGCATCTATTATTACTTTACCATAAGCTTCTCCTGCAATAGTTAGATTTTTTGATATTGTTAAATTTGTGTTATTATTCAGTCCTTTATATGTACCATTTTTAAGTAAAATAGTATCTCCACTAGCAGCAGATCCAGTAGCATTTTTTAATGTTAATTTTGGAGCGGATGAATCCCCACTTGCACTATCTGTTCCATTGGTCGCTACATAAACAGTTGCCGCATCTACACCAGAAATTAATACTACAGATGAAATAGTAACAAGTAAAATAGCTATTATTGATAATATAATAGCTATTGTAGTCAAACTTTTAGAAAAAGTTTGATCAAAAAGCTGTTTGTGAAACAAACCTTTTGAAGATCCAGAATGTTTTTGTTTTTTTATAGAACAATTATCCAATTTTATAATATTATCTTCCTTATTTTCTAGTTTCATACTATTTCCCCATAATATGTAGTGTGTAAATGTGTGTAATTGAATTATTCATTTAATTTATAAAAATCAGATTAACTAAGAGCAATTAAATTATATCCAATTATATGAAAATATTGATACAATATAGAATTTATTTCTATAAATAAATATTAACTATAAATTAAATATTATGTTTTATTAACTATATATTAGTTCGACTAATATATAAATATTACTATTATACAAAACATGTTAATATATCAGTGAAAAATTCTAAAAAAGTAGGCAGTGTTAAAGACTTTAATAGAATTAGCATTAATTGTACTGATAATAATATTAATATAATAGCTATTAAATGAGTATCAATGAGTACCTATTTTTTCATTGAAATACATCCCGCAAGAAATGATTTAGTGTTGTTTTCAGGCAGTTGAGACTTTATTACTAAATAAAATGTTAAATTCACTTAAGCTAAGATCATTAATACATATGAATCATAGGATAATCATTTAATTATAAGAAAAATACATTTAGTAAAAGTACTAACAAAGTCATGTAAAGTGATAGTTCCATATGTATCAAACTATTCATATCTCACTGAAAATAATAAAATCATTAAATAGGTCTGAAAATACTTAAATATTTTATAAATAGCTACTCGGAATTAATAAATATGTTAAAATTATTAATAAATAATTTTAGAAAGATAAGATAAAAAATAGCTATTTATAAAACATGACAAATATTAATACATTCTATTCCCTAATTAAACATTAAATAAAGATATATGACGAGAAAAAATGAATATTTTTTTCTATTGTATAAAAAAAACTCTAAGAAAAATAGATTAAACCAGAATATAAATGTTAGAAACCATTATAATATTAAAATAAAGTTTTTAATCCTATATGTACATATACAATATACTTTTTTTCTATTGTATACTAAAATTTTTCTACTGTATACAGTGTATACAAAGAATATATCAAATATACAAAACTAGTGATTAATAAAGACTCCCAAAATAATAATTAAATAAGTTAAAAATAGGTTTTAGAGATTCTCATAAGAATTCTCTAAAAAATAAAAAGCAAAAGGTTGTAAAACCCTTTAATAAGAATCATTTATTCTTTTTTTCTATAAATTGTTAATCCTAAACTAGATAATAAAACTATTATTATCATTATTAAAGGCATTCCTGTTTTTTTCATAGCTGCCTTAACTTTCGGAACATCTTTAACAGGTTCCTCAACTTCATCTGGTTGCTCTGGAATAGATACTTCAGGAGTTTCATCTGGAGTTTCATCTGGAGTTTCATTAACTGTAGGTTCAGGGAACTCCTCCTTTTCAGGAGCAGTTAAATTTTCATCAGGTGTGAAAACTGATGTATTAAGTGATTCAGTTTTAAATATTAATAAATCCTGATAAGTTTTACTGTCCCTTGAAGGTAAGTAACCATCTCCAACCATACGAAAAGTAAATTCAGTGAAATAGCTAGTAGTCAATGTACCATTACGCAATACACCATCAACCATTATTTGAGTAGTTGTGTTCACAACACGAGTTACAGAAGAGTTAACCTTATAAAAGTCAGGATAATGTACAACTGGATTATTTCCTTCTGATAAATTCCAAATTCCGTTTTGAAATTGTGTTTTTCCTTGCTTAGTCCAATTTTCTACAAAATACTCAATTGTACCATTTTTAACCCGAATATCATCCATTGTTTTTACAGATTGACCAGCATATACTAAATTATTACGTTCTACACATACTTCATCATATGTTACCCTTTCGCCATTTTCATTCAGCACAACCTTACTACCTGTAAATGTACCATTATCAGCAAAAGTCGCTGTAGGCACTGTAAGTAAAGCTACTGCTGATATAATAAGTAATATCAACAATTTATTGTTCAATTTTTCCATCTCCTTAATATAAATTCCATATGAATTCATACGTTTTTTCTATAAATTGTTAATCCTAAACTAGATAATAAAACTATTATTATCATTATTAAAGGCATTCCTGTTTTTTTCATAGCTGCCTTAACTTTCGGAACATCTTTAACAGGTTCCTCAACTTCATCTGGTTGCTCTGGAGTAATAGATACTTCAGGAGTCTCATCTGGAGTCTCATCAATTGTAACCTCAGGGGCTTTTTCCTCTTTAGGAGGTTCAACTGGAGTTTCATTAACTGGAACCTCAGGGAGTTCCTCTTCTTCAGGAGCAGTTATTTCATCTGGTGTGAAAAATGATGTATTAAGTGATTCAGTTTTAAATATTAATAAATCCTGATAAGTACTACTGTTCCTTGAAGGTAAGTAACCATCTCCAACCATACGAAAAGTAAATTCAGTAAGATAACTAGTAGTCAATGTACCATTACGTAATACACCATCAACCATTATTTGAGTAGTTGTGTTCACAACACGAGCAGAAGAGTTGACCTTATAAAAATCAGGATAATGTACAACTGGATTATTTCCTTCTGATAAATTCCAAACTCCATTTTGAAGTGCTGAATTTCCTATTTTACCCCAATTCTCTACAATATACTCAATTGTACCATTTTTAACCTGAATATCATTCATTGTTTTTACAGATTGACCAGCATATATTAAATTATTATGTTCTACACATACTTCATCATATGTTACCCTTTCCCCATTTTCAGTCAGTACAACCTTACTACCCGTGTATGTACCATTATCAGCAAAAGTCGCTGTAGGCACTGTAAGTAAAGCTACTGCTGATATAATTAATAATATCAACAATTTATTGTTCAATTCTTCCATCTCCTTTTCAATATAAGTTCATATATTCTTAAAACATAACCTAAATACTTAAATTCAGATTTAGTAATACAAAAGCATATTTATCATTAAAGTACAAATATTAAAAACTTTAAAACTTAAAATTTCATAAAATCCGTTAGATATAATAATGTTATTTAATGTTAGTTTTATTAATTAAAATAATGATTTACTATTAATTTAATAATAATCAGACGGATAAATTTAAATTTAATCCTAAGATATGCTGAAACAGAGATTGAAAAGAAATAGGAATGTTAATATGGAGTTATTTTACTTATACTTAGTATAAAATATTATATTATAGATAAGTATGTATATTAAAGAATTATTATAATTTGAAAATTGGGAATTTAAAATTCCGATTTATTTTACAAATTATTTTTCTTAAAACCAAAATAAATAAGAATGCAGATATTTTTCCAGAATTATATTATTGCCATGATAAAATTTGTTCGTAACTATCTAAAACTTGAATATTTTAATTAGAACTAACCTAAAATCATTCAGTGTTTTAGTGCTGTTCTAATTACTCATATCGTTCTTAATATTTAATAATCATAGTAAAAACATGAGCTATAAATCAAATTCTTTGTAATTATCTTCAAATTAAAAAAATCATATATAACTTCTAAATACTCATCAAACAGAGCTTATTTAAATTAGATATATATCTTCCTCAGACCTTTCTAACTATTATTAATATAATGTATAAACAATAATATATATAAATGTTTCGATATGATAGAAACTATAATATGAAATAAATTTTTTCGATATGTTGGAAACTAGAGAATATGGTAATTTGAACTAATATAATACTTCAATAATCAAACTAAGTTCATATAGATCCATATGGGATTTTTTGTTTTTTTGGAGATTAAACACTAATCTATATAATAACTATATATAACTATATATGAACTATATATACCTAGTTTAGTGTAAGTATTGTTGATCCTTCTCCATTTATTATGGTTCCAGAGCATTAATATTTTCAATAATTTTTAAATCTCTACTAATGGACACTAATGGTGATTTTCTTGTTTCATGCTCCTTTATATTCACCATTAGATATTAATTATATCGCCATTACCTGTAACTGTATTTATTCCACTATTAATTTTTTTTTAGCAAATGTGAAATTGTTCCACTTTTAATTCAATTATCTTTTTCTACTTTTAAAGAATGTGAGCTTTTTCTTTTAATTGAAATTAAGCCAAATAAACTTAAAACCATTATAATAACTATCAATGGAACACCAGTTGTTTTCATTGCAACAGCTTTGGCTTTCATTGGATGTTTGACTATTGGCTCAGGTTCTATTGGTTCATTTTCTTTATGTTCAAAAGTGATGTCATCACCTTTATCTGTATCATTTTCAACAGGAGGTATTGGTATATTAGGCGTATAATTTATTTTATCTTCAGTTTCATTAATAATTGGTTCTTCTGTAGTATTAGCAATGAATGTAGCTGTGTCATTGATTTGATCATTAGTATTGTTTTCATTTGTATTTACAGTGGCAGTGTTGACTATTATTCCTTCAGATGTTACAGTAACATTAATTGTTAATGTTACATTTGCTCCAGCTTCAAGATTTCCTACTGTCCATATACCCTCCCCAACATCATAACTACCTTGTGTTGCACTAGCATTTATAAATTGTATTTTACTGTGATCTAAATTATCAGTTACATATACTCCTGTTGCATTAGTTGGACCTTGGTTAATAATAATGATAGTGTAAGTTATAGTGTCCCCAACATAATTGATTTCAGTAGCATTTGATACTTTAATAATAGTCACATTAACATCATCACTTACATTAAATATTACAGTGTCATTTGTTTGATTATTTGTATTGTCCTCATGAGTGATTAGACTCGCAGTGTTGATTACGGTTCCAATTCCTGTGATTGTAACATTTATGTTTAATGTTGCATTGGTTCCTACTGTTAAATTTCCAATTGTCCAAATTCCTGTTGTGTTATCATATATTCCTATACTTGCAGATGCATCATTGAATTGTAATTTTGTGTAATCTAGATTGTCTACTACATATACACCAGTTGCGTTGGTTAATCCATAGTTTACTATAGTTATTGTGTAAATTACACTGTCTCCAACATAATTGATTTCAGTAGCATTAGATATTTTAATGATTGTTACATTAACTTCATCAGTCACATTGAATATTTCTGTGTCATTTGTTTGATTATTAGTATTATTTTCACTTGTAGTTACATTTGCAGTGTTAATTATTGTTCCAATTCCCATAATTGTAACATTAATAGTTAATGTAGCAGTGGTTCCTGATGTTAGGTTTCCAATTGTCCAGATTCCTGTTGTGTTATCGTAGGTTCCTGTGTTTGCAGATGCATTGATGTATTGTATTTTTGTGTAATCTAGGTTGTCTACTACATATACACCAGTTGCATTAGTTAGTCCATAGTTTATTATAGTTATTGTGTATGTTACATTGTCACCTATATGATTGTTTACTGTTGCATTAGAAACCTTAATAATAGTCACATTAACATCATCAGTCACATTGAAAATAACTGTATCATTAGTTTCATTATTAGTATTATTTTCACTTGTAGTTACATTTGCAGTGTTAGCTATTATTCCAGTTCCAGTTGTTGTAACATTAATAAATAATGTTGCATTGGTTCCAGCTGTTAAATTTCCAATAGTCCATTTCCCAGTAACATTATCATACATGCCTATACTTGCAGATGCACTGATGAATTGCACTTTAGTATGATCTAAATTATCCATAACATAAACATCAGATGCATTGGTTAGACCATAGTTTATTATAGTTATTGTATAAGTTACATTATCTCCAACATGATTATTTACTGTTGCATTAGACACCTTAATAATAGTTACATCAACATCATCAGACACATTAAAGATTTCTGTATCATTAGTCTGATTATTAGTATTACTTTCACTTGTAGTCACATTTGCATTATTAAATACTATTCCAGTTCCAATTATTGTAACATTAATAGTTAATGTAGCAGTAGCTCCAGCTTCAAGGTCCCCAATAGTCCATCTTCCTGTTACATTATTATATACTCCCATACTTGCAGATGCACTAATGAATTGCACTTTAGTATAATCCAAATTATCCATAACATAAACATCAGATGCATTAGTCAAACCATAATTAATTACAGTTATTGTATAAGTTACATTATCTCCAACATGATTATTTACTGTTGCATTAGAGACCTTAATAATAGTTACATTGACCTCATCAGTCACATTAAAGATCTCTGTATCATTAGTCTGATTATTAGTATTATTTTCACTTGTAGTTACATTTGCGGTATTAGCTATTATTCTGGTTCCTGTGATTGTTACATTTATGTATAGTGTTGCGCTGGTTCCTGCTTCAAGGTTTCCAATAGTCCATCTTCCTGTTGTATTGTTGTATGTTCCTATACTTGCAGATGCATTGATAAATTGTACTTTAGTATAATCCAAATTATCCATTACAAAAACATCAGATGCATTAGTTAAACCATAATTAATTACAGTTATTGTATAAGTTACATTATCTCCAACATGATTGTTTTCTGTTGCATTGGATATTTTAATAATGGTTGCATTGACTTCATCAGTTACATTGAATATTTCTGTATCGTTAGTTTGATTATTAGTATTATTTTCACTTGTAGTCACATTTGCATTATTAAATATTATTCCAGTTCCAGTTATTGTAACATTAATAATTAATGTGGCAGTAGCTCCAGCTTCAAGGTCCCCAATAGTCCATCTTCCTGTTGCATTATCATATGCTCCCATACTTGCAGATGCATTGATAAATTGTACTTTAGTATAATCCAAATTATCCATTACAAAAACATCAGATGCATTAGTTAAACCATAATTAATTACAGTTATTGTATAAGTTACATTATCTCCAACATGATTATTTACTGTTGCATTAGACACCTTAATAATAGTTACATTAACCTCATCAGACACATTAAAGATCTCTGTATCATTAGTCTGATTATTAGTATTATTTTCACTTGTAGTCACATTTGCATTATTAAATATTATTCCAGTTCCAATGATTGTAACATTAATAGTTAATGTAGCAGTAGCTCCAGCTTCAAGGTCCCCAATAGTCCATCTTCCTGTTACATTATTATATGCTCCCATACTTGCAGATGCACTAATGAATTGTACTTTAGTATAATCTAAATTATCCATTACATAAACATCAGATGCATTAGTTAAACCATGATTGATTATGGTTATTGTATAAGTTACATTATCTCCAACATGATTATTTACTGTTGCATTAGAGACCTTAATAATAGTTACATTAACATCATCAGCCACATTAAAGATTTCTGTATCATTAGTCTGGTTATTAGTATTATTTTCACTTGTAGTCACATTTGCATTATTAAATATTATTCCAGTTCCAGTAATTGTAACATTAATAGTTAATGTAGCAGTAGTTCCTGCATCAAGGTCCCCAATAGTCCATCTTCCTGTTGTATTGTTGTATGTTCCCATACTTGCAGATGCACTAATGAATTGCACTTTATTATGATCTAAATTATCCATAACATAAACATCAGATGCATTAGTTAACCCATAGTTAATTATGGTTATTGTGTAAGTTACATTATCTCCAACATGATTATTTACTGTTGCATTAGACACCTTAATAATAGTTACATTAACCTCATCAGACACATTAAAGATCTCTGTATCATTAGTCTGATTATTAGTATTATTTTCACTTGTAGTCACATTTGCATTATTAAATATTATTCCAGTTCCAATGATTGTAACATTAATAGTTAATGTAGCAGTAGCTCCAGCTTCAAGGTCCCCAATAGTCCATCTTCCTGTTACATTATTATATGCTCCCATACTTGCAGATGCACTAATGAATTGCACTTTAGTATAATCTAAATTATCCATAACATAAACATCAGATGCATTAGTCAAACCATAATTAATTACAGTTATTGTATAAGTTACATTATCTCCAACATGATTATTTACTGTTGCATTAGACACTTTAATAATAGTTACATTGACCTCATCAGTCACATTAAAGATTTCTGTATCATTAGTCTGATTATTAGTATTATTTTCACTTGTAGTTACGTTTGCGGTATTAGCTATTATTCCAGTTCCAGTGATTGTTACATTTATATATAGTGTTGCACTGGTTCCTGCTTCAAGATTCCCAATAGTCCATCTTCCTGTTGTATTGTTGTATGTTCCCATACTTGCAGATGCACTAATGAATTGTAATTTAGTATGATCCAAATTATCCATAACATAAACATCAGATGCATTAGTTAAACCATAATTAATTACAGTTATTGTATAAGTTACATTATCTCCAACATGATTATTTACTGTTGCATTAGACACCTTAATAATAGTTACATTAACCTCATCAGACACATTAAAAATTTCTGTATCATTAGTCTGATTATTAGTATTATTTTCATTTGTAGTTACATTTGCATTATTAAATATTATTCCAGTTCCAGTTATTGTAACATTAATAGTTAATGTAGCAGTAGTTCCAGCTTCAAGATTCCCAATAGTCCATCTTCCTGTTGTATTGTTGTATGTTCCCATACTTGCAGATGCACTAATGAATTGCACTTTAGTATGATCTAAATTATCCATAACATAAACATCAGATGCATTAGTTAAACCATGATTAATTACAGTTATTGTGTAAGTTATATTGTCCCCAACATGATTATTTTCTGTTGCATTAGACACTTTAATAATAGTTACATTAACTTCGTCTCCAACATTAAAGATTTCTGTATCATTAGTTTGATTATTAATGTTGTTTTCGTTTGTAGTTACATTTGCATTATTAAATACTATTCCAGTTCCAATTATTGTAACTTCAATATCTAATGTAACACTGGTTCCAGCTTCTAAATTTCCAATAGTCCAAATTCCAGTCGTATTATTATATGTTCCCATACTTGCAGATGCACTAATGAATTGCACTTTAGTATAATCTAAATTATCCATAACATAAACATCAGATGCATTAGTTAAACCATGATTAATTACAGTTATTGTGTAAGTTATACTATCCCCAACATGATTGCTTACTGTCGCATTAGAGATCTTAATAATAGTTACATTAACCTCATCAGTGACATTAAAAATTTCTGTATCATTAGTTTTGTTGTTAATGTTGTTCTCATGTGTAGTTACATTTGCATTGTTAGCTATTATTCCAGTTCCTGTGATTGTAACATTAATATATAGTGTCACACTGGCTCCAGCTTCTAAATTTCCAATAGTCCAAATTCCAGTCGTATTATTATATGTTCCCATACTTGCAGATGCACTAATGAATTGCACTTTACTGTAATCTAAATTATCCATAACATAAACATCAGATGCATTAGTTAAACCATTATTAATTATGGTTATTGTGTAAGTTATATTGTCCCCAACATGATTATTTTCTGTTGCATTAGACACTTTAATAATAGTTACATTAACATCATCAGTGACATTAAAAATTTCTGTATCATTAGTTTGATTATTAGTATTATTTTCATTTGTAGTTACATTTGCAGTATTAGCTATTATTCCAGTTCCTGTGATTGTAACATTAATATATAGTGTCACACTGGCTCCAGCTTCTAAATTTCCAACAGTCCAAATCCCAGTTGTACTATTGTATGTTCCCATACTTGCAGATGCACTAATGAATTGCACTTTAGTATAATCTAAGTTATCCATTACATAAACATCAGTTGCATTAGTTAAACCATAGTTTATAATAGTTATTGTGTAAGTTATATTGTCCCCAACATGATTATTTACTGTTGCATTAGACACCTTAATAATAGTTACATTAACCTCATCAGTGACATTAAAAATTTCTGTATCATTAGTTTGATTATTAGTATTATTTTCGTTTGTAGTTACATTTGCAGTGTTAGCTATTATTCCTGTTCCTGTGATTGTCACATTTATATATAGTGTCACACTGGTTCCAGCTTCTAAATTTCCAATAGTCCAAATTCCAGTTGTATTATCATATGTTCCAATACTTGCAGATGCACTAATGAATTGCACTTTACTGTGATCTAAATTATCCATTGCATAAACATCAGTTGCATTAGTTAAACCATCGTTAATTATGGTTATTGTGTAAGTTATATTGTCTCCAACATGATTGTTTTCTGTTGCATTAGACACCTTAATAATAGTTACATTAACTTCGTCTCCAACATTAAAGATTTCTGTATCATTAGTTTGATTATTAATGTTGTTTTCGTTTGTAGTTACATTTGCATTGTTAAATATTATTCCAGTTCCAATTATTGTAACTTCAATATCTAATGTAACACTGGCTCCAGCTTCTAAGTTTCCAATAGTCCAAATTCCAGTCGTATTATTATATGTTCCAGTATTTGTAAATGCATCTATGAATTGCACTTTGCTGTAGTCTAAGTTATCCATTACATAAACATTAGTTGCATTAGTTAAACCAAAATTGATTATGGTTATTGTGTAATTTATATTGTCTCCAACATGATTGTTTGCTGTTGCATTAGAGATCTTAATAATAGTTACATTAACCTCATCAGTGACATTAAAAATTTCTGTATCATTAGTTTGATTATTAGTATTATTTTCGCTTGTGGTTAGATTTGCATTATTAAATACTATTCCAGTTCCTGTGATTGTCACATTTATGTATAGTGTCACACTAGCTCCAACTTCTAAATTTCCAATAGTCCAAATTCCAGTCGTATTATTATATGTTCCCATACTTGCAGATGCACTAATGAATTGCACTTTAGTATAATCTAAATTATCCATAACATAAACATCAGATGCATTAGTTAAACCATGATTAATTATAGTTATTGTGTAAGTTATATTATCCCCAACATGATTGCTTGCTGTTGCATTAGAGATCTTAATAATAGTTACATTAACATCATCAGTGACATTAAAGATTTCTGTATCATTAGTTTTGTTGTTAATGTTGTTCTCATGTGTAGTTACATTTGCAGTGTTAGCTATTATCCCAGTTCCTGTGATTGTCACATTTATGTATAGTGTCACACTGGCTCCAGCTTCTAAGTTTCCAATAGTCCAAATTCCAGTCGTATTATTATATGTTCCAGTATTTGTAAATGCATCTATGAATTGCACTTTGGTGTGATCTAAGTTATCCATTACATAAACATCAGTTGCATTAGTTAAACCATTATTAATTATGGTTATTGTGTAAGTTATATTGTCCCCAACATAATTATTTTCTGTTGCATTAGACACTTTAATAATAGTTACATTAACCTCATCAGTGACATTAAAAATTTCTGTATCATTAGTTTGATTATTAGTATTGTTTTCGTTTGTAGTTACATTTGCATTATTAAATACTATTCCAGTTCCTGTGATTGTAACATTAATATATAGTGTCACACTGGTTCCAGCTTCTAAGTTTCCAATAGTCCATCTTCCTGTTGTATTGTTGTATGTTCCCATACTTGCAGATGCACTAATGAATTGCACTTTACTGTAATCTAAATTATCCATAACATAAACATCAGATGCATTAGTTAAACCATCGTTAATTATGGTTATTGTGTAAGTTATATTGTCCCCAACATGATTATTTTCTGTTGCATTAGACACTTTAATAATAGTTACATTAACTTCGTCTCCAACATTAAAGATTTCTGTATCATTAGTTTGATTATTAATGTTGTTTTCGTTTGTAGTTACATTTGCATTGTTAAATATTATTCCAGTTCCAATTATTGTAACTTCAATATCTAATGTAACACTGGCTCCAGCTTCTAAGTTTCCAATAGTCCAAATTCCAGTCGTATTATTATATGTTCCCATACTTGCAGATGCACTAATGAATTGCACTTTACTGTAATCTAAATTATCCATTACATAAACATTAGTTGCATTAGTTAAACCATAATTAATTATAGTTATTGTATAAGTTATGTTGTCTCCAACATAATTGTTTACTGTTGCATTAGATAAAGATTTAGGTTTCGCTGAAACAACTCCAGTATAAACGCGATCGTTTGCTGTTGCATTAGACACTTTAATAATAGTTACATTAACATCATCAGTTACATTAAAAATTTCTGTATCATTAGTTTGATTATTAGTATTATTTTCGCTTGTGGTTACATTTGCATTGTTAGCTATTATTCCTGTTCCTGTGATTGTTACATTTATGTATAATGTTGCACTGGTTCCAGCTGTTAGGTTTCCAATTGTCCAAATTCCTTCTATATTATTATATGTTCCTGTACTTGCATATGCATTAATGAATTGTACTTTAGTATGATCTAAATTATCTATTGCATAAACATCAGTTGCATTGGTTAAACCATAGTTTATGATGGTTATTGTGTAGGTTATATTATCTCCTACATGATTGTTTGCTGTTGCATTAGATACTTTAATAATGGTTACATTAACATCATCAGTTACATTAAAGACTTCTGTATCATTAGTTTTGTTGTTGATGTTGGTTTCAGTTGTAGTTACATTTGCAGTGTTAACTATTATTCCAGTTCCTGTGATTATAACATTAATATATAATGTTGCATTGGTTCCAGCTTCAAGGTTTCCAATTGTCCAAATCCCAGATGTATTATTATATGTTCCTATACTTGCAGATGCACTAATGAACTGTACTTTAGTGAAATCTAAATTATCCATTACATAAACATCAGATGCATTAGTTAAACCATCGTTAAATATGGTTATTGTGTAAGTTACGTTGTCTCCTACATGATTATTTTCTGTTGCATTAGATACTTTAATAATGGTTACATTAACTTCATCAGTTACATTAAAGACTTCTGTATCATTAGTTTTGTTGTTGATGTTGGTTTCAGTTGTAGTTACATTTGCGGTGTTAACTATTATTCCAGTTCCTGTGATTGTAACATTAATATATAATGTTGCATTGGTTCCTGCATCAATGTTTCCAATTGTCCAAATTCCAGATGTATTATTATATGTTCCTATACTTGCAGATGCACTAATGAACTGTACTTTAGTGAAATCTAAATTATCCATTACATAAACATCAGTAGCATTGGTTAAGCCATCGTTAAATATGGTTATTGTGTAGGTTATGTTGTCTCCTACATGATTATTTTCTGTTGCATTAGATACTTTAATAATGGTTACATTAATTTCATTGTCGACATTAAAGATTTCTGTGTCATTGGTTTTGTTGTTAGTGTTAGTTTCATTAGTGGTTACATTTGCTGTGTTGATTATATTTCCTGTTCCAATGATCAATACTGTTATGTTTAATTCTACTGTTTCACCAGAATTCAAATCACTAATATTCCACATACCTGTAATTGGATTATAGCTACCTATTGAAGCGGAATGATCAATATATTGTACTTTACTTGTATTTAAATTATCATAAACATATACGCCAGTTGCATTGGTTAATCCATAGTTAATTATTGTGATGGTGTAGTTTATTATGTCTCCTACATTATTAGATCCTGTTGCATTGGATACTTTAATTATACTTACATTTACGTCCCCTACTTCAAATTCGACTGTAACTGTTGTGTTATTGTTTAAGTTAGGAATTTCAGTGTTTAGTTCTGCAGTGTTTACTATGGTTCCACTTTCAAGTATAATAGCTTCAATTTCAAGTGTAGCTGTTTCATTTACATCAAGTGTTCCTATATGCCAAATTCCACTAGGTGAATCAAAGGTTCCATGAGTTGATGTGTGATTTACATATTCTAGTTTTTCACTTAACATCTCATAGACAAAAACATTTGCAAGTGTAGCATCTGGACCATGATTTGTAATATTAATAGTATATTTAACTGTATCTCCAATATGAGTAGTATAATTTCCTGTTACATTAACTACCTTAATTATGGTTACATTTACTAGTGGTAATATGTCTATTTCAACTGAACTATTTATATCAGGATCATCTAGCTCTTGATCTGCAGTTACATTCCAAGCAAGATTAGTTACCTCTCCAAGTCCTGTTGCATTAACTGTCATGGTTAATGTTACACTACCATAACCTTCAATATCTCCTAATTCCCAAATACCAGTGGTATTATCATAAGATATTCCACCAGTATAGTTAATTAGTTCAAATCTGCTGTCTAATAAATCTGTAAATTTCACATTAGTAATAGTAGATGGACCTTCATTAGTAACTACTATGGTAAATGTTACTGTATCATAATGAGATACAACATAAACATCAGCTATTTTAATAATTGAAAGCCTATCATTTACAGCTGCTTTAATTTTAAGTATAACATCTTCATCATCTGAAAGTGCATTAATTGCATACTCATCAGTTAAATTATATAATATAATATCATCTTGAGCAAAACTTACAATTCTTATATCACCACTTGTACCATTAAATGGAATTGTTTGATTTAAAACATTAACATTTACTAGGAAATATGGTAATCTATCAGGACTATGAGCTAAAGTTGGATCATTTAATGTTAAATTATATGATAATGATGCAGGTTCAAGTATAAGATAATTAAATGTTGCATTAGATATTGTACTTAATGTATAATTTAGAGATAATCTTAAAACATACCAATTATTTAAAATACCTGTTGCAAGAGTTGCATTGTTTCCAATAGGATTATTATTAGTTCCCCACCAATTATAGTTAGCATTACCATTTGAACTTGAGAAATAAACTGCTCCTTCAGTATTTCCATTAAGGGTGTTCCTATAGAATCTATTGTAATTAACAACAACATAAGATCCACCTGAACTATACAAGGCTCCAGCACTTACAGTAGCTCGATTGTTTATGAAATTAGAACTGAAAACGTTTAAATATGAGCCTCCACTAACATATATAGCCCCTCCAGTTTTCGCACTGTTTCCATCAAATTCAGCAAATGTAATGTTAGTGCGCTGAGAAGTACATGAAATAGCCCCTCCACTATTAACTGCACTATTATTAACAAAAGTACAGTTGGTCACATTCATAGGAGTGTTTTGAATATCCATAGCTCCTCCTCTATCACCTGCAGTGTTATTAATAAAGACAGAATCGATTACAGTCACATTCAGGATGTTTGCATGGTTATTGATTGCACCACCATGTGTTGTAACATGATTTCCAATGAAAGTACAGTTTGTTATAAGAGTATTACCACCATTCCTATTATCAATTGCACCTGCATGTGCTGCATAATTACCAGTAAATGTTGTGTTTATAATAATTAAACCACTTCCATCATGCATAATAGCTCCAGCAGCACCATCTTGTTCACCTAGATATGTGGCAGTTAGTGTTGCATAATTATTTGTGAATGCGGAATTTATAACAGTCATGGCACCCCAGTTGTCAATAGCTCCACCAACATCAGTATTGTGGTTATTTTCAAAGAGAGTATCACTGATAAATAAGTTCATATTTCTATAATTATAAATAGCTCCACCACCATAGTTTTCGTTAGGTGAGGTAGAAGTAGCATAGTTATTTATAAAACTAACATTGTTTCTAATGGTCATATTAGTTCCATAATTATAAATAGCTCCACCTGCATATGTACCACGATTGTTATCAAAGAGAACATTATTTTCTATAATAACATTTAATCCAGAATTATAAATTGCTCCTCCTCTAGCTCCAGCACTACTGTTTATAAAGCTACTATTTCTAATATTAAGAGTACCTCCACTATTAGTACCTCCAATATTAGTAATAGCTCCACCTTCAGAACTAGCAGTATTATTTATAAATGAACTATTTTGAATGTTAAGAGTTCCATGGTTATAAATAGCTCCACCAGATACTGCAGTGTTATTGATTAAATTAGATCCTATTAAATTAAGAATAGCTCCGTTATTTACATACACTGACCCATAACTAGAAGTAAATTTAGTATTTGCTAAGGTTAGGTTAATAAATGTAACATTGCTACCACTTAAGATATTGAATAATCTATTATTACTATTTAAACCATCAATTATAACTTCTCCACTTAGAGCTGTTGCACCCATTAAAGTCACATTTTTATTAATATTAAGGTTTGTGTTCTTTAATGGTAAGCCATTTGTGTTGTTATAGTTATTTCCTGCAATATAAATTGTTCCTCCATCTTGAACATATTCTAATGCTTTTTCTATTGTTGCAAGTGCATCATCCCAACTAGTTCCCCAGTTATCATCACTTCCACCAGTAGCATTAACATAAGTCATGTTATTATCATTAAAGAATATTGCACGGAATCCATCAATAGCAAACTTCACTTTATTTGTGCTTTCAGGAGTTATGTTTAATATGTAGCTATTATTTTCTGGAATTAGTATAATATTTATTTCACCATTTTTATCTGTTATAGATCCATCGAAATTTGGAAGAAGATTACTATCAAAGGCACTACTATCATTAAGATGGAAACTATATTCAAAGGTAGTTTCTCCACTAGCTATGTTAATTAGTGTTGTGATGACTTCAGCTTGGAAATAATTAGTTAATGTTATGGTTCCAGTATTATATAGTTGTATAGATCCTAAAAGTGGGTTAGTGTTGTTTCCCCACCAATTATAGTTAGCAGTTCCAGTTCCACCAGCATTTACAAGGTATTGATTATCACCAACTGTAGTATCATTAGCATGATTGTTGTAGAATCTATTATAACTTATATTTGCTCCAGCTCCCAATGTGTATAATGCTCCACCATATCTTGCACTGTTATTTAATAAAATATTAGATAATAATGTGAAATTTACACCATATGAAAGTATTGCTCCACCATCAGCTCCTGCACTGTTGTTTATAAAGCTGTTATTACTTATGAGATTATAAATACCACCAGTTCTCATGGCACCACCATAAACTGCAGTGTTGTTTGTAAAATTACTATTATTTACAGTGAAATTTGCACCAGTGTTATTTACTGCTCCACCGCCATTAATTGCACTGTTATTTATGAAGTTGGAATTTAAAATAGTGAAATTAATTCCTGTGTTTAAAATTGCACCACCAGAATAACTTGCATTATTGTTTTTAAAAGTTGAGTTAATAATTGAAAGGTTAGTCGCTACATTATATATAGCTCCTCCACTATATGCACTGTTATTTATGAAGTTGGAGTTGATTATTGTAACTAAGCTATTGGTGTTTACATAAATTGCACTACCATTGTTATTAGTTCCTGTTAATTTACTATTTACAAATGTTATGTTTAAGAAAGTGACATTTAATCCACTGTTTATACTGAATATTCTAGCATTACTATTTAGTCCATCAAGTATTACTTCTCCACCTAATGCAGTTACACCTACAAAAGTAAGATTTTTACTAATAACAAGGTTCGTATTTCTTAATCCTAAGCTATTACTATTATTATAGCTATTTCCTGCGAGATATATTGTTCCTCCATCTTGAACATATTCTAATGCTTTTTCTATTGTTGCAAGTGCATCATCCCAACCAGTTCCAAAGTTATCATCACTTCCACCAGTAGCATTAACATAAGCAGAACTTATTTCAGTAAAAAACACTGCATAAAAACTATCTACAGTGAATTTTAATCTATTTGTGCTTTCTGGAGTAATACTTATAATATAGCTATTATTTACTTTTGCATCAAAAGTAATGTTTGTTTGACCATCTTTATCTCTTAAATTTCCATTAAAATCTGGAAGAAGATCTAATTCATAATCACTGCTATCATTAATAGAGAAAGTATATTCAAATGTAGTTTGTCCGCTGGTTTCATTAATTAATACTGAGTTAACCTCAACTATGAAATAATTATTTAATGTTAATGTTCCACTATTTCGCTTTACTGATTTCTCTTCTGGGTTATTACTATCTCCCCACCAATTATAATCAAGACTAGCAGTTCCACCATTTATATAAACTTGACCATTTCCAACATTATTATAAAAACGATTATAATTTACAGTTATACTTCCTGCTTGAATATAAATTGCACTACCATTAATAGCAGAGTTACTAACAAAAGTACTGCTATTACCTACAATAAAACTAGCTCCAGTATTATAAATAGCACCACCATTACTTGTAGCAGAATTATGAATAAAAATACTACTATTACCTACAACAAAACCACTGCCAGTATTATAAATAACACCCCCATATCCAGTTGCAGAATTATTAACAAAAGTACTATTATCACCTGTAATAAAATTAGGACCAGTATTATAAATAACAGCTCCATTACCACCAACAGTGTTATTAATAAAATTACTATTATTGCCTACAATAAAACCACTACCAGTATTATAAATAGCAGCACCATCATGATCCCTAACAAAATTATTAGCAAAAGTGCTATCATTACCTACAGTAAAATTAACACCAGTATTATAAATACCACCCCAGCCAATAGCTGAATTATTAACAAAAGTACTATTATTTCCTAGAACAAAACCAGTACCACCATAATTATAAATAATACTACCATTAATAGCAGAATTATTAACAAAAATACTGTTATCACCTATAGTAAAATTAACACCAGTATTATAAATAGCACCACCATTAGTTGTAGCAGAATTATTAATAAAGATATTATTATTATTATTATTATTATTAGCAAAAGTGCTATCATTACCTACAGTAAAATTAACACCAGTATTATAAATAGCACCACCATAAGCAGTTGCAGAATTATTAACAAAAGTAATATTACTACCTAAAACAAAATTAGGACCTGTGGAGTTAATAGCTCCACCATAAGCTCCACTATTATTTAAAAATAGGGAATTATTTATAGTGAAGTTAGCTCCTGAGGCAGAAATAGCTCCACCACTTCTTGCAGTGTTATTTATAAAAGTATTATTAATCACTGTATTATCAATTCCAACACTAACTATTGCTCCACCATAATTATAACTAGTTGAAGTAGTGGTTACTGCATTATTTGTAAAATTATTGTTTATAAAGACTGTATTATTTCCATAGTCTAAAATAGCTCCACCTATATAAAGTGCTTTGTTATTTGTAAAATTATTATTTATAAAGCTAGAATTATTCCCATAGTTTAAAATAGCTCCACCATAATTGTTAGTTGCAGTATTGTTTATGAAATTATTTTCATTTGCAAGGAAGTCTATTCCTACATTATAAACTGCTCCACCAAAATTTGCACTATTGTTAATGAAATTAGAACCACTTAAATTAAAACTACCGATGTTATAAATAGCTCCACCATTGTTAGATGCTTTATTATTTGTGAATGTTGAGTTATTTATTATTAATTCAGAATTAGTTCCATTATAACTAGTTCCACTATAATTAGTTCCATTATAATATATAGCACCACCATCATATGCAGTGTTATTTACAAAATTAGAGTTTGTAAATGTAACATTACTATTGTTTATATAAATTGCACCATTATTTCCTGAGCCTGTTAAATAGCTATTTGCAAATGTAATATTAGTAAAAGTAACATTTTGCCCACTAGTAATATTAAACAATCGACCATTATTTAATCCATTAATTATAACCTCACCACTTAAGGCACTTGCTCCTACAAAATTAATAGTTTTATTAATAATTAATTTAGTATTGTTTAAATCTAGACCATTTGTATTGTTATAGTTAGATCCTGCAAGATAAATTGTTCCTCCATTAGAAACTTGTTTTAAAGCTTGTTCAATTGTTGCAAGTGAACTAGTCCATGTAGTTCCGTTATTATTATCGTTTCCACCTGTAGCATTCACATAAACATATATTGATTCTATAAATCTATAATTATCCACTACAATATCAACATATTCTGGAGAGTATGCTAAAGTATTATCCTCTTTAGCATTGAAAATATCACTAGATCCATTATTATATGAAATTGAACCATTGAAATCAGGTAATAAACTTAAATCATAATCACTACCTATGTTTAAAACTAAACTGTAGTCTAATGTAATTAAGTTCATGTTGCTAATATTTACTATGAAGTAGTTTGCAGGAGTTCCTCCACTAATTTTAGGATTATTATTTCCCCACCAATTTAAAGTAGCATTAGCACTACCTAAATTTTCAAGATCATAACCAGTACCATTAGTATTATTAAAAATACGGTTATAGTTAACTTTAACTCCATTTACACGAGTAGTAGAAATAAAAATTCCTTGATTATTGTTAATAATATTATTCTGAGTTATGCTTGTACTGTTACTGTAAATATAGAGAGCCATACCATTATTTGTGAAATTAGAGTTAGAAATATTAGATCTAGTATCACCAGGACCTGAATAGATAGCTCTGGAATTTGAAATAAAATTTGAATAAATAACATTAAGACCTGCAATAGAATAGATAGCTCCACTAGTACTACCAGTGTTACCTGTGAAATTAGAATTACTTACATTTAATTTAGCACTATTGTAAATAGCTCCACTAGTACTACCAGTATTATTAATAAAATTAGAATTGTCCACTACAAAAGTACCTCCAGTATTATAGATACCTGCAGTATTTCCATTGTTGTAAGTAAAATTAGAGTTATTTAAGTTAAATGTTCCAGTGTTTGAAATACCTGTGTTACTATTATTAATAAAATTAGAGTTATCAGTGATAAATGTTCCAGTGTTTGAAATACCAGTATTATTATTGTTAATGAAACTAGAGTTGTCTAAGTTAAATTTACCTTCATTAGAAATACCTATTGCATTACTAGTAAAACTAGAGTTAATAACAGTAGTATTACTGTTTGCACCATTATTTGTAATACCAATAGGGTTGCTTGCGAAATTAGTATCTAATATTGTGAGATTTCCTTGATTATAAATAGCAACACTGTTATTTAAAAAACTAGAATCAGTAATAATAATGGTGTTACCTAGGGCATTATATATATTATTACCATAATTAGCATAATTATTACCATTGCTTGTGAAATTGGATCTACTTATATTAATATCTCCTCTTGTATTATAGATTGCTCCACCATTGTAAGAAGATGCATTATTGTTTGTAAATATAGAATCACTTATGGTAACAGGTCCATTTGCAAAGTTATAAATAGCTCCACCATATCCATTTGCATTATTATTACTGAAAGTAGAGTTAGATATATTGAGGTTAGTACCATTGTTAAAGATATTACCATTACCAGCAGTCGTTCCTGTGAAATTAGAACCTTGAATAGCCAAAACACCATTGTTATAAATAGAACTTCCATTGTATGTAGCAATATTACTAACAAATGTACAGTTATCTATATTGAGACTACTACCTAAAGCAATGTAAATTGCACCACCATTATTTGGACTTCTACCATTTGTTAATGTTAAATTAACTAAATTAACTCCAGCTACAGTTACATTAAATATATTAGAGGTCCCTTCACCAGTAATATTAACTTTACCATACTCACCACTTAATGTAACATTAGTAATGTTAATAAGTTGATTACGATTTAAAACACCAGAATACACTATTCCTACACTATCACCTGCAATATGTATTATTCCATTCTCTTTAACCATCCATAAAGCTTTATTAATTGATACGAGAGCTGTATCCCAACTACTACCATCATTATTGTCATTTCCACCTGTAGCATTTACATAAACATCAGTTGAAAGAACAAAGCCATAATTATCCACTTCAATGTGTACATATTCTGGTGAATATGTTAATATATTATTATCTTTAGCATCAAAAATATCAACACCAAGACTAGATGAAATAGAACCATTAAAATCAGGCATTAAACTTAAATCATATTCAACATTACCATTATTTAAAACTAAACTATAATTTAAGGTATTTGGATTAATATTACTGATGTTTACAATGAAGTAGTTTGCAGGACTTCCTACATTAATTTTAGGATTATTTGAGCCCCACCAATTTAAAGTAGCATTAACATTACCTAAATTTTCAAGATCATAACCAGTTGTATTAGTATTATTAAAAATACGATTATAATTAATTTTAACTCCTAGAATTCGAGAAGCAGTACCATAAATAACAATTCCCTGATTATTATTAATGATATTATTTTGAGTTACACTTGTATAATTACTAGAAATATACATAGCTACAGTATTATTTGTGAAGTTAGAATTAGAGATATTAGATCTAGTATCACCTGGAACTAAATGAATAGCTCTAGAGTTTGAAATGAAGTTAGAGTAATCAATATTAACTGCATTAGTAGAATAAATAGCTCCTCCAGTAGAACTACCATTATTACCTGTGAAGTTAGAATAACTCACATTAAATTTACCAGTATTGTATATGGCTCCACTATTACTACCAGTATTATTAATAAAATTAGAATTATTTACACTAAAAGTACCACCTGTATTAGTGATAGCACCACTTCCAATATTACCAAT
>NZ_LWMT01000254.1 GCF_001639265.1 Methanobrevibacter filiformis | reverse complement strand
AGCTATGTCTTATTTAAAACCAATAATTGAAAGACAGAACGATGAATTAAAATGGACCTAAATGTTATGATAAATCATTATTTTAGTAATAATCAATTTTTCAGGAGGCAACTTTTTGACACAAACAGTTTGGACATAACTCTCTCAATGAATCTGTGTTGTTATCATCCCAATAAGCATCAATGTCTTCATCAAAAATTATTGAGTTTATAATATCTTCTCTTTCTTCTTCAGGTAAATTATATTTTCCTGATTTCTCAAAATAGCTATTAATATCATCTGTTCCAGTATTTTTCATAAACGCTTGAAGAGCAACAGATAACATTGCTTCATTTTCAAAATATTCTGTATCCTCTGGAATATCCAACTCAGCTATTGAATCAGGATTTTCAAGAGCATTTAAAAATTGTATCTCCCCTTGAGATATTAACCAACCTCTAAAATAATCAAAGCAGTCACCAGAGCAACCACCATTCATAATATATGCTGCAGCCCATAATTTACTTTTGTAAGATTCATCTGCATATAAATCGTGAATTGCTCCAAACTTTAAGATTTCTTCTACCTCATATTGTGACAATTTACCTATTAAAATCTCCATTTGCTTATCTGTTTCCCAATTTGCTTCACTATATGCAGTTTGTATTAAAAACCAAAATTCATCTTTGCCCATCATAAATATCACCAAATAAATAGTTAAGTATAAAATAAAATTATTAAAATAAAATTTATATTACTTCTTAAAAAGTATGTTAAATATAGCTATTAAAAATAAGACATATTATTCTATTTTTGTTTTCATAATATAAAGATGTATTGTAACACAAATCCCAACAATTACAAGTACAATAGCTATTAAAATATTTCGAGTAATCAACATTGATAAAATGAGCATTATCCATAGAAAGGAAATGCTCTGGATTTTGAGACTTTTTGGAATTCCTGTCTTATTTCTGTAGTTTTCAATGTAAATTCTAAAGTATTTATTAGATAATAACCACTTTTCAGCTCTTTTTGAACTATTTGCAAAACAAAATGCTGAAATTAGGATAAATGGAGTTGTAGGTAAAACTGGAATAACAATTCCAATAACTCCCAAACTTAAAGACACTGATCCCACTGTGAGAAATAGAGAACGCTTGATATTCATGATGATCATTGAGTTAAACTGGTTTTATAATATGACTATGAATATTCTTAATTTATATTACTTATATCTATTCTAGAGCATATAAATTTATATATAATATAGAATTGAAATATATTATCAAGACATAGCTGTTAAAAATAGGCAATAATTAACCAATTTCACCTATATGATGTTTTTCATTGATTAAATCGATTTTTGTTAAAAAATGAGAAAAAATAAGAGAGTATTCATCAAAATACTCATCATCTGGTAATTCCGATTCACAATCAAAAAATGTATCAATGAAATTATTAAAACTTATATTGTTAGATATTGTTGGCATTTTATTATAAATAAAACAAAAACCAGAGTCTCCAAACCTTTCATTATACATGAAATAAACTGAAACAAGCTCTTTAAAATCAATTAATATACTGAGTTTATAGGATAGAATCTACTGAATAACAAAAATAGAATAGTTATTCATTATTTATGAGTATATTCTTGATCAACTTTAATTTCTAGCGAAATTTAGAGAAATCTTTGATCTCTCGTTTTTAAAAGCTTAATAGCTATCCTTGATGAGCAATACAATATCTACAAACTGCTTTAGGATTATTACTATTGTTTGCCTTAACTGGACAGTAGTACAAATCACCTACTTGTCTAACAGTAGTATGACCTGGAAAAACACTTCCGACAGCATGAATAGGTTCATCTAAAACATAGGTAGTGTATATACATATTAAATAATAGATTAATCTTTGTTTTTCATAACTATTATCTAAGTCTATTTCTTCCCTATCTTGATCTTGTTTTTGAAAATAATCAATTGACTTCAAAAACTTATTTTTATTAATATAGCTTTCATAGCTATTGTTATCACTTGAGATGTCTTTCACTTTCATGTAAAAGTTTTTAATATAAATATCATCAAAATAGCCTTTATATTCATCCCTCACATATTTACAAGCTTGTCTAAAGTTATTTGTAGAATTCATAATATCAAAAATAGAAATATCCTTAGCCCCTTTCTTTAAAACTTTCAATACATCATTTTTAGATATTTTTTCCTGTTTTTCTAGTGTTTTAAAATCTTCAAACATTAATAAAGCCTCAGAATATAATTTAATTTTTTATAGCCATGAAACAAACTTTTAAAAAAGTTTGAACAAAAGCTATTTCAAAAAATAATCAATTCAAATAAGAAATGCTTTTACTAACATGAAACAAACTTTTGAAAAAAATTTGAACAAAAGCTATTTCAAAAAATAATCAATTCAAATTAAGAAATGCTTTTACTAACATTAAACTGGAATTGATTTAAATCTATAATTAATAGCTATGAATTAATTTGTCTCACAGTACACTTTTATTCAATAAGTTTCATATTATTTTGTGCAGTTTATTAGATTCATTAGTAATTTTCCTGTTTTGTGGAAAAACCAGTGCTGCTAATCAAAAATTAAATAATAATAAATAATAATAAGTAGTTATCATGTGAAATCTAGACACTATAACGTTTGATCCTGTTATTTGACCTGGTTGTCATTAAAATAAATCATTTAGTTTATTCTTTACTCCCTATTTTCTTTTTTTAGGAAATAATTAAGTTGATCTTTAATAATATTATTTACAGTGTATTGAGTTTTTAAACCTAACTTTTGAATTTTATCTGTGTTTGAAAGTAAAATAGGGACTTCTGCAGGTCTAAATCTATTTTCATCAAATTCTATTTTTATTTTTTTGTCTCCAGAGTATACATTAATTCCTTCATCTTTTAAGGTGAAATTAAGATTATCTTCAAGAATCAATTGGTCGACTTTTGTTTTTTCAAAATTAATCCCAAATATTTCCGATTTATCTGTTTCTGTAGGGTCTTTAATTATTTTATCGTTTTTAAAGGTTTCTATTTTATCAATAGGGAATCCAGATTCTTCTAAACTTAATAATATATAGGTTAAAACTGAATTTGTTCTCATAGATCCTTGGTTATAAACATCTCCACTTCTTCCTTTTTCAGCTAAAGTTAAATAACCATTGATAATATCTTTAACATGGGTCCAATCTCTAAATGCATTTATATTACCAATTTTAATTTTATCAATTTCACCTAATTTATATTTCATAGCTTGGTTTGTGATAACAGAGGTTACAAAATTCAATCCTCTACCTGCACCTTCATGATTAAATGCTCGAGAAACAACAGTATCTAAACCATAAGAATGATAATAATTTCTCATTAAGTAATCACCATATACTTTTGAAACAGCATAAGGAGACATAGGTCTTAAATAGTCAGTTTCAGTAGTTGGTACTTCTGGAATTCTTTCAGGTTCTGGGAAAATAGTACCATACTCTTTTTTGGCATTTTCATATTGTCGTTTTGAAGAAATTATCAAACCATACTCTTCACTTGATCCTGCAAAAATAACCTTAGGATTAACTTCCTTTGAAATAACAGCTTCTAATAAGTTGGATGTGCCAATCCCATTTATTTGCTGAGTTTCTGCAGAATTTTCAAATGATCTAGGTACAAATGATTGAGCTCCTAAATGAAAAATATAATCTGGAGAAGATTCATCTAATGCATTAGCTATAGAAGTAATATCTAATAAATCACCTTTAGTTAATGTAACATCATCTACAATTTTCTTATCAAACAAATTTTTATAAATACTTCCATCTGCTCGATTTCTAACTAAACCAAAAACATTTGCTCCTTCTTCAAGCAATTTATCAGATAAATAAGATCCTACAAATCCACTTATTCCAGTTATTAAAACATTTTTATTACTCCAACTCATATTATCACATATTACCCATTTAATTTTATATTTTTATTAATTTATATTTGTAATTTTACAGATAATTATAATTTACATAATAGCTATTCCATTATCATTATCTAAATCATATTTTTATATAGCTATTCCATTATCATTATCTAAATCATATTTTTATATATCTCGATCATTTCTTCACCCATTTTTTCAATTGAATGTTCTTGGGCAAACTTTAGGTTAGCATCTATATCACAATTAAAATTTTTTTCATTTAAATCCTTAGCTAAATTTTTGATAGAAGAAATATGGGTTTTATTTTTAACGTCTGCTGGAACATAGGCATCTTTAAGCATTATAACTGGTTTTCCACAAGCCATAGCTTCAACAACAGGTAAACCATACCCTTCCATTTGTGTAGGGAAAACAAAAACATCTAATAAATTATAAAAATCATTCATTTCTTCATCAGGAATAAAACCTAAAAACTTAATTCTATTATCATTGTTAGATATTTCTTTTAAATTTTCTAGTTCTGGACCTTTGCCTCCAATTAAAAGTTGAGAATCAGGAATATTTGCTTCTAAAAATGATTCAATAAGAAGTGATATTCTTTTTCTTTTGTTCAAATGAGAAACAGTCCCTATTGTAAAAATATCATTTTCTATATTTTTTGGAAAAAACTTAGGGTCAATTGCAATTCTTACAATACTTATATTATCATAATTTACATTATATTCTTCACTTAATTCTTTTGCAGTCTGTTCAGAATCAACAATAATCTTTTTAAACTCAACACTTCTTTTAATAGCTTTTTCAAATAAAAATTTAGTTAACTTTGATTGCAAATCGTTTTCTGCCATTTTTATAGGTATTAAATCATGTATTGTAACTATTGATTTTTTTTTATTTAAATAAAACCCTTCTAATGGAGATATTGCATGATATATGTCTGATTTTCTTAATTTAAACAATACTTCTATTAAGAAATAAAATAGATAATCCAAAGAGCTGTCTTTTTGGAAAAAACTATCATCATGAGAAATTAAATTAATATTAAAATCTTTTTCATTTTTAATACTTTCATAAAGCATTTTAGAGTAAGTTCCCAATCCTTGTTTGTGAGTTTGAAATGACCGTGCAATTAAAGATATGTCCATCTTTTATCTCCTCATTCATGATTCTGCATTATTATATGGTAAAAATTAATAATAAACTTTTAATAAAACTGTTATAAATAAATGAAACTTTATCAAATGTTAAATGTATCATTGCATTATCTAACAGTATATCATACTAAATCATAGTCTTTTATAATATATTTATATTTATTTAATCTGGATGTTTTTAAATAGATAATATCAATTTTACTTTTCATCACACAATAAGAAACTATTGAAGCAATATCATGATTTGCCTAAAATATATCAATTCCTTTTTCCTTAAAAAGGGCGAACTATTAACAAGACACTAATCTATTTTAGCATTTATCTCCATATTTTATAATTATTTATTAATTATTTTATAATTTATTGATTATTCTATATTTACTTGTTCATTATTTAAATGTACTTAATTATTAAAAATATAATTTTGTTAATGATATTAATATATATGTAAATAAATACATATAAATTTTGTTATTCTATATTAAAAATATAAACTTATATTAAAAAAAGTATTAACACATGACAATTATATAACTCAATAGAAAATAAATTAATAAATTTAGTATGGTATTATTCATGATTAAATGTAAGATTTGTAATTGTTGATTTTATTTTTACATGTTTTTTATGTCTTAATTTAATTTTTGATTTGTTTTTGATGATTTGTTTTAAATTATATACAGTAAACACAAAATATGCGAAAAATAAAACATGTTATGTACAAATTTTAATAATTTAATGGTTTATAACCAATTATTTTAAATTATAATATACCTAAACTGATAAAATAAATAGAAATAAGTAAAAGTAAGTAAAAATAATTAATATAAAAATAATATGAATTAAATAACTAATTAACTTATAAAACTTTAGCTATTTATTGTTTAGTAGCATTTGCTCGTTCTTCAGGAGTTAATGATGATAGTTCTTTGACTTTTTCTGTGTTTAAACCTAAGGCATTTGCTACTGCTGTTCCATATTCTGGTTCTGCTTTGTAGAATAGTGCAGTTTGTCTGTATTGGATTCTTTCTTGTGCATTTCCTAAGTGTTGTTTTAAGTTATATACTAAATGTTCTTTGTCTGTTTTGCTTAAAACTCTTCTCCAGAACTCCCCTACTTGGACGAAGTCTACATCTTCTATTTCTCTTGTGTGTCGATTAATATGAGCATCAACATCGATTGTTGGTGGAGTTACTGTGCTATCTGGTTCTGATCCATTAAATGAGTTTGGATAATAGTTAGGAGTAGAACCACCATTATCACTAACATTCATTGGACCATCTCTTTGATAATTAGTAGCTTTTGCATTTTTAGGGCGATTAATTGGGATTTGATGATGGTTTGCACCTAATCTATGTCTTTGAGCATCTTCATATGCAAATAATCTTCCTTGAAGCAATCTATCAGGAGAAGGTCCTATACCTGGAACAAAGTTAGATGGTGCAAATGCAGCTTGTTCTACTTCAGCAAAGTAATTTTTAGGGTTTCTATTTAAAACCATTTTGCCCAGAGGTATTAAAGGATAATCTCCATGATACCATACTTTTGTTACATCAAATGGATCAAATTGGTACTCTAAAGCTTCTTCTGGCGTCATTATTTGAACAAAAACATCCCACTGAGGATAATCTTCTTCTTCAATAGCTATAAATAAATCTTCTGTTGCATGATCAGGGTTTTCACCACAGATTTTAACAGCTTCATCATTTGTTAATGTAGCATTACCTAACACTGTTTTAAAATGGTATTTAACCCATACATATTCATTTTTTTCATTGTACCACATGTAAGTATGGCTTGAAAACCCATCCATGTGCCTATAGTTTAATGGAGTTCCTCTATCTGTAAATAAAAATGTTGCTTGGTGAACTGATTCTGGAGTAAGTGATAAAAAGTCCCAAAACATAGTGGTATCAGCTAAATTTGTAGTAGGATCTCTTTTTTGTGTATGAACGAAATCAGGAAATTTAATAGCATCTCTAATAAAGAATATCGGAATATTATTTCCAACTAAATCATAATTACCTTCTTCCGTATAGAATTTTAATGCAAAACCTCTTGGATCCCTTTTAGCATCAGCAGAACCTTTTTCACCACCTACAGTAGAAAACCTTACAAACATGTCTGTTTTTTTACCTACTTCTGATAAAAATTTAGCTCGGGAGTATTTAGATAAATCATTTGTAACTTCAAAATAACCATGTGCCCCTGCACCTTTAGCATGAACAACCCTTTCAGGTGTCCTTTCACGAGTAAAATGGGCTAATTTCTCCATTAAATGAGTATCCTGTATTAATGTATAGCTTGATCCTTTTCCAGTTGTAATTGACGCTTGATCATTAGGAACGGGAATTCCTTTATTTGTTGTTAATTTCTTATTTGCCATTATGAACACCTATAATATTAAATCAATGAACAAAATTAATATAAAATAGCTATTAATTTAATAACATATCAATATATCTATCCATAAATTCAAATCTTATTAAAATATTAAATATTTAAGTTATAGTATTAACTTATTTATGTTACATAATATAAATATTTTTTTATTGTTTCCTATTCTTATATAATAAAACTTATGAAAATGATAAAAGTAATATTATATAAATATATAAATAAATTATTTTTTAGTTTTAAAGAGGATAGTTATGGATAATAAAAAATCAGTAGTTAAAAATGTTAAAATTTCAATAGAAGGAATGCATTGCGGAGTTTGTGCAAATACTATTGAAGCTACAGTAAATAAACTTGAAGGTGTAGACAATGTAAGTGTGAATCTAAGTTCCAATAGTGCAAATATTAAATTTGATTCAGATAAAATAACTATTAATGAAATTAATGAAAATATTGAAAATCTTGGATTTGAAGTTAAAAAAGATGAGGTTACTCTAAAATTAGATGGTATGCACTGTGCAGTATGTGTGAGCAATATTGAAAAAGCATTAAATCATCTTGATGGAATATATAAAGCTATTGTAAATCTAACATCACAAAAAACTTACATTACATATAATAAAGATCTTGTTTCAATTGATGACATGAAGAATACAATTGAAAGTCTTGGATTTGATTTTATTGGAATATCTGATCAAATTAACAGTGATTTAGATGATAATAAATACAAAGAAGACTTAAAATCTAAACGAAACAGAATAATTGTAGGGTTTACTTTTTCTGGGATACTTATGGTTTTGATGTTTTCAAATCTACATATGTATTTAATGGATATAGAATGGCTTTCAATGTCTATGCTATCTTTAATAATAGCTACTATACCATTTATTTATGTATCATATCCAATTTTAAAAGCAGGATTTAAATCACTCACTCATAAAATATTGAATATGGATGTGATGTATTCAATGGGAATTCTCGTAGCATTTATATCAAGTTTACTTGGAACATTTAACATTATTCTTGATTCAAGCTTTATGTTTTATGAAACAGCTATTATGTTAGCTTCATTTTTAATGTTAGGACGATACCTTGAAGCAAGAGCAAAAAAACAAACATCCAACTCAATTAAACAATTAATGGAACTTCAACCAAAAACAGCGATAATCATTACTCCAAATGAAAACACTAACAATACAAAGACAGAATACACAGAAACAAAAGATAAAGAACAAGGATACATAGAAAAAGAAATTTTAATAGAAGACATTAATATTAATGATATTGTACTTGTTAAGCCAGGAGATAAAATTCCAGTTGATGGAGTTACTATAAATGGAAATAGTTATGTTGATGAATCAATGATTACAGGTGAACCACTACCTAAACTTAAAAATAAAGAGGAGGAAAATAGTAAAGTTTATTCAGGAACACTAAATCAAGATGGAGCATTACATATAAAATCTACAAGTGTTGGATCTGAAACTGTTTTATCACAAATCATTGATTTAGTTGAAAAAGCTCAAAACTCCAAGCCTCCAGTCCAAGGAATTGCAGATAAAGTTGTAAAATACTTCATTCCAACAATTATTATAATAGCTATTGTATCCTTTGCATTTTGGTTTATACTCATGAAAGCATCACTTTTATTCTCTTTAACAACACTTATATCAATATTAGTTGTTGCTTGTCCTTGTGCATTAGGTCTTGCTACTCCAACAGCGATTACAGTTGGCATAGGACGAATGTCAGAGTATGGAATATTAATTAAAAATGGAGAATCATTACAAAATGCTTGTAATATAGATACAGCTATTTTTGATAAAACTGGAACATTAACAGAAGGGAATTTAAA
Source organism: Methanobrevibacter filiformis (assembly GCF_001639265.1). Lineage (GTDB taxonomy): Archaea > Methanobacteriota > Methanobacteria > Methanobacteriales > Methanobacteriaceae > Methanacia > Methanacia filiformis. Next base: position 5,663 of record NZ_LWMT01000254.1, on the reverse strand, counting down.
AATAGAAGATGTTTACTTAAATCCCAATTCCAACATTGACTATGAAGAATTAATTACTATAATATCCAGTTTAGAAAAAAATTCAACACATCCAATAGCTAAAACAATCACAAAAAAAGCAAAAGAATTAAATTTAAACTTAAAAAATATTGATAATTTTGAAAATATCGTAGGACTTGGTTTAAAAGGAACAATTAATGGAGAAATAGTAAGAGTAGGATCTAAAAAATTGTTTACCTATGAAAAAATAGCTATTAATGAAGATATTTTAAATAAATATTTAGAATTTACAAGTAATGGAAAAACAACATTAATTCTATCAATAGGAGATGAAATTAAAGGAATTATAGCTTTAATGGATAAAATTAAGAGTGATTCAAAAAATACTATTGATTTACTTAAATCTATGAATATTGAAACTTATATGATAACTGGAGATAATGAAAAAACTGCAGAAAATGTTGCAAGAACTGTTGGAATAGATAATGTAGTTTCAGAAGTATTACCTAATGAAAAACTTGATAAAGTAATAGCTATTCAAAATAATGACCAGAAAAAAGTAATGTTTGTTGGAGACGGTATTAATGATGCTCCAGCTATTTCACAAGCAGATGTTGGTGTTGCAATAGGTAGTGGAACTGATATAGCTATGGAAAGTGGAGATATAGTTTTAATTAAAGGAAATCTTCAAAGTGTTGTTGGTGCAATTCAATTCTCTAAAAAAGTAATGAAAAGAATTAAAGAAAACATTTTCTGGGCATTTGCGTATAATATAATATTAATCCCAATAGCTGCAGGACTATTATATCTACCATTCAACATAATATTTAAACCAGAATTTGCAGGTTTAGCTATGGCTTTAAGTTCTGTAACAGTGATAACACTATCTTTAACTCTTAAAGGATATGTTCCACCAGTATTAGATAAAAAATGAAAAATCAAAGCTGGCTTTTTCAAATCTTTTTTACTGTTGCTTTTTTAACTACTTTATCCGCTTTTCTTATTATCATTATTCCAATCATTATTCCATGGTGAGAATAAGTCCATAATTTATTTTAAAATAAAATATTTACTAAAATTACTTATCAAGTCTTACCAAGCTATTTTTTAGCTTTTCTTTTTCTTCTATTTCTCCTATTTCTTCTTTTGTCTCTTCTAGTTTGTTTATTAGGTTTATTAGTTGCTTTTGCTGAATTAGATTCTTTATTAACCTGTTCAGTTCGTTGTTTAGTTTGTTCCTCCTGTTCTTCCATATCTTGTGAATCTTCCTCTTTACCTTGTTTTCGTGATTCATCTGCTTTTGGTTCTTCTTCTACACCTTGCTCTTGTTCATTATTAATTGATTCAACAGCAGATTGTTCTTGGATTTCTTGTTCAGAATCTTCTTCTGTTTTATCTTTAGATTTTCTAGAGAAAAGTCCTTTTCTCTTATTACCTTTTTTAGTTTGTTCCGTTAATTCTCCTTCAATTCCTTTTTCTTCACTAATTTCTTCTTCAATTAATTTATCTTTCTTTAGGTGATTGTTGTTTGAATCATTATATTCTTCTAATTCAATATTTTCATCTTTTTTCTGGATTTTTTGTTTTAATTCTTCTTGTTTTTCTTTTCTGTTTTTCTTTTCTTTCCTATCCTTTTCTTTCCTAACTTTTCTATCTTGTTTTTCTTTAGCTCGTTTAGCTTTTTTGTCTTGTTCATCTCTTTTTTTATCTTCTTTTTTAGGTTTGATTGGTGCATCTCTAATTTTTAAAGTTATTTTATCTAACTTGTCAGATATATTGTTATAAATTAAACAATAGATTGCAATTAAGAAGAATGATACTACAAAACCAATTACTACAAATAATAACAATAATTGAATATTACCAGATAATGCAATAATAATTGAACCAGGATTTGAGAAAAATGCAGTAGCATTTGTTAATAATAGAGAGAATAATATAAACAATATTCCTAAAACAAAAGATACTATTCCTAAAACTATTCCTATAATTGATGAAGTCCTAGCAACATTGAAAGAGTCTATTTCAATTGTTCCTTGGTCTTTCTTATTTAATTCAGTTTTAATACCACCAGTTAATTTACTTATGTTGTTATAAACAAATAATCCTACTACTGATAGAATAAATGATCCAACAAAAGTATAAATGGTTAATGAAAGCATTCTAGAAGTGCTTATTAAAACACCTAATGAATTCACAATGGATGGACTTATTTGAGATAAACTTGGTAAAGTAAGCATTAAAAAAGATAGTTCAATTGGATACATTATTAAATAAACAATTAAAGTGAACAATGAAACTATGATTGATATTGAAATTATTGAAAAATTTTTAAACTCTCCTTCTTCTGTTAAATCAAATGTAGCATCTTTAATATGTTTTAAAAGGAAGTTAATTAAAAATCCTCCTCCAAAATAACAGATAATAGATAAAAGTAAATTTAAAAATACAAAGCCTACAATTAATAAAACATAAAATGAACTGAAATTTGCACCTGCCAATACAGCAAGTACAATAATAGCTATTATAGCTACAATCAAGCCTATAAAAAAGTTTACAGCTGTGCCTATCACTGTTGTTGATTTTAAATCGATTAATTTTAAAACTTTCAGGTTTGTCATTTAATACCTCTTATAAATATTTTTAAATATTTTTATTTCTTAAAACCAGTATTTAGAAGATTCCAATAACTCATTTACAATTGTTTTACTAGATCCTACGTATGTGTGAGGATCCATAATTGTTTCAAGGTCTTCCAAATTTAAGTATTTCATAACTTCTTCTTTTTCTTGAATCATATTTTTAAGAAGTTTATTCTCTTTATTTGCTCTTATTGCACATGCCCTTACATTAGCATATGCAGTTTGACGACCCATTCCTTTTCTTGTAAGTTCTGCCATTAGTCTTTCAGCCATGATTAAACCATTAGTCATGTTTAGATTTTTTTCTATGTTTTCAGGATAGAAAACTAAATTATCCATTAGTTTTATGGTTAAATTAAGGATGTAATCTAGGAGAATACAACTTTCAGGAAACATGATTCTTTCTGATGAAGAATTTGTAAGATCTCTTTCATGCCATAGAGGATTATTCTCCATTGCAGCTATTACATATGATCTAACTACTCTTGAAACACCACAAATACGTTCTGCAGTAATAGGATTCATTTTATGAGGCATTGTACTACTACCTACTTGTTTCTCAGGATCAAAATACTCTCCAAGTTCCATAATTTCTGTTCTTTGTAGATTCCTTATTTCAAGAGCTATTTTATCTAAGGTTGTTGATATGTTTGCCATCACCATCATAAATTCAACATGATTGTCTCTTTGAACTACTTGGTTTGTTATTTTTGCTGGAGGCAAATTTAAAATCTCAGATACTTTTTTATGGATTTCCCAGCCTACTTCACCAAGTGCTGCTGTTGTTCCAACTGCCCCATCCATTTTTCCAACACATAAATTTTTTTGTGCAGATTCTAATCTCTCATATTGTCTATGGAGTTCATCTGCCCAAAGAGCGAATTTCATCCCATAAGTTGTTGGAAGTGCATGTTGTCCATGAGTTCTTCCAATACAAACATTATCAATGTTTTCTTTTGCTAATTTCAATATTAAGTTAGTTAATCTTTGAACTTTCTCTTTTAAAACATCAATTGATTCTTTAAAGAGTAATGAGTTAGAACTATCCACTATATCATTGGATGTTGCACCAAAATGAACATATTCTCCTGCATCACCTTTACATTGTTCAGCAAGTCCTTTAACAAGAGAAGCAATATCATGGTTAGTTTCTCTCTCAATTTCATTTACACGTTGAAGTGTAACATATTTTGTGTATGCTTTTGATTTTATTTCATCTGCAACTTCCTGTGGGATAATTTCAAGAGCTGCTTCTGCTTGGGATAATGCTGATTCAACATCTAACATTTTTTGTAATTTATTTTCAGATTCCCAGATGTTTTTCATCTCGGGTGTTCCATATCTAAACTCAATAGGATGAATAGCCATTTTAACGCTCCTTATACACTTATTAAAATTAATTATCAGATATATTTTTATTAAATAATATTAGTATAGTATTAAATAGTGATAATATATTATATATAATTTAAATATTAATTAATATGAATGCTAGATATAGCTAGATTGTATATTAATATAGAAAATATGGTATTAAATATTATGATGTAGTAAATATTATGTAATATTGTATAAAATTATAATTTACTATGAGTTATATTAAATATAAATATATATTATTAAATTACATTAAATATAATTATATTTATTTAATGAAACTTATATTTGAAATAGAAACATTTATAAAAAAAATTATTTTAAAAATAGCTGTTTTTAAAAAATAGGTTTGTAAAATTTAACTATTTTTCTAATTATTATTAATTTTTCAATAGTTGTACGAAATTTATAAAAAAATAGTTATTATCAATAACAATAAACAATAATTATTATACATTTCATAAAAAATATAGTATGTTTGATAAGTTGTTTCATAAATAACAAACTTTATATATAATAAAAAACATAATATGTTATGTGTGTAATTAAGTTGAAAAATTTATTTACATACAATCGCAGGATGCCTTATTTTTACAATCGTTGTAATAATTTGTTAAACGGTAATCAACCACCCAACCACCCACCGATTATCGTTTAATTTGCATCCTGTTCAGTTTTAATTAGGTTTAATTCATATTAAATATAGGGGTCTATGGTCTTTATTGAATTACATTGTATTATACTAAACACGTAATGGTAGTAAAAACCACATTACTATCTTATTTATACTCATGTTTTTAATATTGGAAAGTTTTATTCAAAATAAATATAATCTTGATTAAGATAAGACCCTTAATATTTATTAAGCCTATTTTTAATTATTTTTGTTTAATATTTATTGTTTTAATTTACATAGATTTTATACTATTTTTACTGAGTTTTTAGGAATTTTAGTGTGATTAATTGCTAATTTTAGATGATTTTAAAGCAATTATAATAATTAATGCTAATTTTAGATGATTTTAAAGCAATTATAATAATTAATGCTAATTTTAGATGATTTTAAAGCAATTACAATGATATATAACTAATTACAATATTACTGTCACAATATTAAATGATTACAATATTAAATATATCATTCTTTAATATTGAAAATAAAGATAAAATCGGACTTAATTGGACTTAATTGTTATTTACTGAAAAGTAAAGGAGATCTTCCATAATTTATTGATTAGTTAATTGATATTTATTGGTTTATATTGTGATTATGAAGTAATATTAAGTTAAAATAAGGATTATTATTTAGTTTATTGGGTTTTAAGTGGTTTATGTTTGTTGATTGTTTTTTAGTAAAGTTTATTAATCTTTGTGTTGAAATATGATTTTATGCATTAATGACTTTAATAATCTTTTTTTTATTAAGTTTTTGTGCATTTATTATGAAATTTGTATTAATAAATTAGTGCTTTTGTATGANTTATGTTTTGATAAATGGCATACTGACTAAGGGATAATTATTTAGACATGTATGGTTTTATACTATGTTTATTTATGTTTTTTCTAGTATATTGTGTCTTTTAGATTTCTTGTTCGTATTGTATTGTATATTGCATTTCTGATGTTTATTTCATTAGTTGCAGC
>NZ_LWMT01000253.1 GCF_001639265.1 Methanobrevibacter filiformis | reverse complement strand
TTTGACATAATCTCATTATAAATGCTTAAAACCTAAATACTGTATTAAAATGTGATAATAATTAGTATGCATTTTATAGTAAAATGTAATATTAAATCTTTTCAGGAGGTAAAATTTTTACATAATCCTTTTATCTATTATTTTTATTTCTATTTTCTCCTGATCAATTTTCATTGACTCACCATATTTTCATTGTTGTTTACAGCTTATAAATTCTTTCATTCTTTAAAATAACTTATTTTATAAAATTATTAATCTTCTATCAATGTATTTGTACTTATTTTTAGCATTGTTCATAAACTAAGTTAAATTATAAGCTATTTAACCGTTATTTTATCTTATTTACAACTCAGAATTTTCATTTAAATAACACTAAAACATATTAACTTATTAAAACATAATATTTATCATGTTTGATAATATTTTTAATAAATCTGCTTTTAAAGGCTTTTAAAGAATTTTATACTAAAAATGAAAACAAATTTAGTTTAAGTAGTAGAGAAAAGGAAATTATCTTAGTTTGGGACAAAAAATTACATGATAATGAGTTAGTTAAAGAAAGAGCGAATTATGGGAAATTTGAGAAGATGAAGAACAAAAACCACTTATTGAATCTGCTGAAAAATTAATTGATTTAAATAAAAAATTAAATGAAGAGATTAATTCTTTTAAAAAATGGTTAATAAGGAATTTTAATGTTAATATAAATACAAAATTAAGTAAATATCACGAATTAACTGTTGATAAGTTTATTAAAGAGGTTAAAAAACAAAATAAACAGATTAAACGAAAAGAAGAAAATGGTCTTGAAAATGAATTCAATGATAGTTTAGCTATTTTGAATCCACTGCAAGTAGAGATAATATCTACAGAAAAAGAGATAAATAATTTAGTTTATAAAATTTATAATTTAAATGAAGAAGAAATAGCTATTATTGAAAATAAAGTGGACAACATATAGTACACAACTCAATGTCATCATCTTAGTTAAGATAGAGAATTAAATTGATAATATTGTAAATACACATTACAAGAATATATGGAGTTTTACTAATGAGAGTTAGAGAAAGTGGGATGCCTGAACAATTGTACTGGGAAAGTTTATTTGATATAGATTTAATAATGGAAAAAATGGATATTTCAAAAGATATTGATTTGTTAGTAGAGTTTGGTTCAGGTTATGGTACATTTACAATACCATCAGCTGGAAGAATAAATGGTAAAATTATAGCTTTAGATATTGATCTTGAAATGCTTAAGATTGTTAATTCACAGTTAGATTCAAACAATATTAAAAATGTGACCTGCCATAATAGAGATTTTATTACTGAAGGAACTGGGGTAAAAGATAGCTCAGTTGACTATGTTATGTTATTTAATATTTTACATCATTCCAAACCACAGGAAATATTAAATGAATCATATAGAATTCTTAAATTTAATGGTCGAATAGGTATAATCCATTGGAATTATGACTCTACAACTCCACGAGGACCTAATATGAGTATACGTCCAAAACCTGAAGATCTTATTAAATTAGTACAAACTATTGGATTTAAACTAAAAAAAGAAGATTTAGTTAATCTACCTCCATACCACTATGGAATCATAGCATACAAATAATGAAATTCTTTAAGTGTAAATTAAGGGTAAATGAAGTTTCATAATTTTTTTTAGCATGTTCTTTTTCAAATTTTCCAAATAGTTCATGAATTTCTTTAATAGATTTATTTTTCCATAAATCTTTTTTCTATTCAGTATAATCAAAGCTGTCTTTTTTATACTGGGTATGAATAGTTCAGTATCAATTTTTCCTAAGTTTTCAATCAAGGTTCATATATTTGCTTCAACAATTTCAGATTTCACTTAAACTCTAATTTAACAAAATCAATAGGATTATAATCGAAATATCATTATACAGTTAATACTTGCTAATTAATCAGAATTAATCAGTTATTTTATTTTTGATTTAACTTATTACTACAATAATGTTAATTTGCAAATATAAATTAAATAATTAAAACCTATTTTTTAATTTTAAAACAATATTTCTATATTTAAGTTATTATTCGATTATTTAATATTTTAAAAACATAATAACTATTATATTTATAATATTAGTACAGCACTATTCTTATTTTTTTTGTATACTATTTGCTCCTAATGAAAAGTTTTATATAGGTCTTCATATAATTTTATATTGTATTAAACTTCAATGTATAAGAAGTAAAATGCACTATTTAGGGAATATATTAATTCAAACAGTAAATGAACTATTGTACAATAACTATTAATTATAAACAAGTACTGTTTGATTAATATATTCTCAATTTAAACAATGAGGTGTAATTCATATGAAAGCAAAAGCACAAAAAATAGTAGATGGTGTATACTGGATAGGTGTACTTGACTGGGATTTAAGATCATATCATGGATATACTTTAGATGGAACAACTTACAATGCATATTTAGTATTTGGTGAAGATAAGGTAGCATTAATTGATAATGCTTATCCTGGTAAAACTGAAGAGTTACTTGCACGTGTAGAAGATGCATTTGAACAAGAGGGTAAAGAGGTTAATGTGGATGTAATTATTCAAAACCACGTTGAAAAAGATCACAGTGGAGTTTTACCTGATTTACATAGGAAATTCCCTGATGCACCTATTTATTGCAGTGAAATAGCTGTTAAAGGATTACTTGCACATTATCCTTCTCTTGAAGGATCTAACTTTGTCACTGTTGGAACTGGAGATGCTTTAGAACTTGGTGGAAAAACATTAGCATTCTTAGATGCATTCCTTCTCCATTGGCCTGATAGTATGTTCACTTTACTTGTTGAAGATGGAGTTTTATTCCCAAATGATGCATTTGGTCAACATTTATGTTTCTCTAAAAGATTGGACACTGAGATTCCAGAACATGTACTTATGGATGCAACTAAAAAGTTCTATGGGAATTTAATTGTGCCTTTATCTAAGTTAGTTCTTAAAAAATTCACTGAAGTTACAGAATTAGGCTTACTTGAGAAAATTAAGATAATTGCTCCTTCTCACGGTCAAATATGGACTGATCCAATGAAAGTTATTGGTGCATACAGTGAATGGGCTACTGGTAAAGCTAAAGACAAAGTAACTATTATTTATGATACAATGCATGGTTCTACTCAAACTTTAGCCCATGAAATAGCTGAAGGAGTTATAAGTGAAGGATATGATGTAGAAGTATTCTTTTTACACGAAGATGAAAGAAGTGAAATTGTTAAAAGTATATTAGATAGTAAAGCAATAGCTTTAGGTGCTCCAACTATTAATGATGAGCCTTTCCCAAGTGTAGGAGATATTTTATACTATCTTAAAGGTTTAAGATTCCAAAGAACTGGAATTGAAAGACCAGCATTAACTTTCGGTTCAATGGGTGGAAAAGGTGGAGCTCCAGAAAAATTAGCCGAAGAATTGAATGGAGCAGGATTTAAAGTAATCAATAAACAAGAAATATACTACCTACCAACTGAAGAACAAAAAGTAGATGCATTTGATTTAGGTGTAAAATTAGTAGAAGAAGCTAGAAAGTTATAATTTTCATGAAATATTTCAATAACTTTCAATTTTTAATAGCTTTTACTTATTTTTTATCTATTTATTCTTTATTTTATCTAATGAAAGCGTTTGTCATGTTTAGAATGTTTATTTTATGAAACAGTTTTTGATCAAACTTTTTTCAAAAGTTTGTCTATTTATTCTTTATTTTGATAATACCTGATCTTTTATTTTCTGATTAAATAGCTAATTTTGATACAATCGTGACATATTAGATTTATACATTAACTATTTATATTATCTTAAACAATAAATTTTAATATAATATTTTATTTCATGTTATGAAAGCATGTCATGTTTAGAATGTTTATTTCATGAAACAATTTTTGATCAAACTTTTTTCAAAAGTTTGTCTATTTATTTATTCATTTAAGGGTTAAACATGGACTTATCTATTATCATTGTAAACTACGGAACTTTTGATTTAACTAAAAATACTATTATTTCTGTTTTGAATCAGAACTTACCAATTGATTTTGAGATTTTTCTTGTTGATAATAATTCTCCTGATGATAGCTATTTTAAACTTAATGAATTTTTTTTAGAGGAAATTGAAAAAGGTTTAATCAAGCCAATAGTGAGTGATTTTAATAAAGGTTTTGCTTATGCAAATAACATAGCTATTAAAAAATCTCATGGAAATTACATCCTTCTTTTAAATTCTGATACTATTGTTAAAAAGGATACACTAATCAACTGTTACTCATACATGGTGAGGTCTCAAGATAAAAATATTGGTGCACTTGGTTGTAAGGTAGTTCTTGAAGATGGTAGTTTAGATAAGGCATCTAAACGTAGTTTTCCAGATCCCCTTAACTCTTTTTATCGTTTATTTGGTTTTGCTAAATTGTTTCCAAATAATGAGAAATTTAGTGAATACAATTTATCTAACTTAGATGATAATGGAATATATGAGGTAGATAGCTTAACAGGAGCTTTTATGCTTGTTAAACATGAAACTATTTCTGATGTTGGTCTTTTAGATGAAACATTCTTTATGTATGGTGAGGATATTGATTGGTGTTATCGGATTAAAGAAGAAGGTTGGAAAATTGTTTATTATGGGAAATCTGAGATAATTCATTATAAAGGATCAAGTAGTAAAAAGAAAAGGTCTAAATTAATTCATGAATTTTACAGAGCAATGTATATTTTCTATAATAAACATTATAAGGATAAATATTCAACTATAGTGAGATTAGTTGTGTATTTTGGAATATCGATTCTTTTTTTATTAAAATTATTCTTAAATTTATTTAAAAAGAATAATTGATAAAAATTAATAAGAGATTTATAAACCAACAAAAAATAATTTTTAATTATATGAAACAAACATTCCAAACTTTTAAAAAAAGTTTGATCAAAAGCTGTTTCCAAAAATAAAGCATTTTAAGCATTAATTATGCTTTTATTAATATGAAACAAACTTTTAAAAAAAGTTTGATCAAAAGCTGTTTCCAAAAATAAACCATTTTAATTATAAGGAATGCTTTTATTAATATTAACATATGGTAATAAAGTAATAATAAATTCACTATAAATATATTAATTAATGGTTATAATAAGAGATATAATATTAATTAATGATTAATATATATGACTAATAATTGATAATTGAATATAACTTGTGTAATTTTAATTATTTTATTAATTTTATACATTATATTAATTAAACACACGAACGAAATAACAGAGGAATAGCAATGATTAGACAAAACCAAAGACTTTTTAATCTTATTTTAGTATTTTTTGATATTTTGGTTTTAATCATTGCTTTACTTTTTGCTTGGACTGTAAGATTTAAAACCATACTTTTTGGTCCTATCGGATCTTATTTAGGCTTTGATAATTATTTGGTGTTGGTTATTCTTATAGTTCCTCTTTATTTAGCTAGTTACTATTTTTTTGGGCTTTATACTCCTTTTAGAGATAGGTCTAGTGTTTCATCAGAAACATTGCAGATTATTAAAGTGAATTTTATAGTTTTTATTATTTTAATAGCTGCTTTATTTATAACCAATAGACCAGATTATTCTAGATTGATGCTGCTCTTATTTGCTATTTTCACTACATTTTTTGCTTCATTAGAGCGCGGGATCTATGGATATTTATTAAAATTCATTAGATCTAAAAATTATAATTTAAAACATCTTTTAATTGTGGGAGATGGAGAATTAGCTACTAAGTTCGCAAATAAAATAGTTAAAAAGAAAGTTTTAGGTTATAAAATATCAGGATTTTTAGGGAAAAAGAAAAATTTAGGTAAAGAAATAGCTGGATCAAAAGTAAAAGGAGGTTTTGGAGATTTGGAGCATGTTTTATCTAAAAATATATATGATAGGGTTGTAATAGCTATTCCTTTGAAATATTATGATAAATTAAATTATTTAATTGATATTTGTGAAAGTCAAGGAGTTAAAGCAGAGATAATACCTGATTATTACAAATATTTACCTGCAAAACCTTCTGTTGATATGATAGACGAATTACCAATTATTAATGTTCGATATGTTCCACTTGATAAGTATTTTAATAAATTCCTTAAAAAATCTTTAGATTTAATCATAGCATCAATAGCTATTTTAATAACTTCTCCAATAATGATTGTAACAATAATAGCTATTAAATTAACTTCTTCTGGACCTCTTATTTTCAAACAAGAACGTATTGGTTATTGTAATAAACCTTTTATGATGTATAAGTTCAGAAGTATGAAAGTACAGGATCCAAATAAGGAGGTTTCACACTGGACTGTAGAAGATGATCCTAGAAAGACTAAAATTGGTTCATTTATTAGAAGAACAAGTATAGACGAACTTCCTCAGTTTTTTAATGTTCTTAAAGGTGATATGAGTGTTGTTGGTCCAAGACCTGAGCGACCATATTTTGTTGATAAATTTAGAAAAGAAATTCCAAAATACATGGTTAAACATCAAGTTAGACCAGGTTTAACTGGTTGGGCTCAAATTCATGGTTACAGAGGAAACACCTCTATTAAAAAGCGTATTGATTATGATATTGATTATGTGGAAAATTGGTATTTTGCATTAGACATTTTTATAATGTTTAAAACAATTACTAAAGGAAATCGTAATGCTTATTAAATTTTAAACTTTAATAAGCTTTAATAAGAATTATTACATCAAAAACATCAAAAAGGACAAATATAAGAATCATTATATCCAATATGGAAATTACTATATCCAATGGGAGAATTATTATATCCATGGGAGATACTGTCTAATGGGAGATTATTAATGAAAATAGCTATTGTTTCTGGAAAATCTGAAGGTCCAACAAAATTAAATGCATTTGACAATGCTTTAACTGAAGCAGGAATTGGGGATGTAAATTTAATTAAAGTTTCAAGTATGTTAGGGAAAAATACAGAAATAGTTGAACTTCCTAAGTTCAAGGCAGGTAAAATGGTTAATTGTGTTTTATCTTGTTATACTTCAGATAAAAAAAATGATACAATTTATGCAGCAATTGCTCTTGCCTTAGGTGATAATTTAGGTTGTGTTGTTGAAAAATCAGGAGTTGGCACTGATATGGATAAAGTAAATGATGATGTAATAGCTATGGTTGAATATATGATGAATGTACGAGATGAAAAGATAAATCAATTGATTGTTAAAAATATTGATCATAAAGTTGAAAATATTGGCTCTGTAGTTTCATCAGTAGTTTATTTAGATTGATAAAGGTTTTTTAATTCTTTTTTGATTGTAGATTTACAATAAAAATGCTTATCTTTATTTTAGCTATTTTAGATTATTATAAATCTATCATGGACTTCATTGTCCCTTTTTTAGGTTTTTTTATCTTTGAAATCATTTCTTTTATTTATTATATTTGGTATAATATAGGGGATTGTATTTATTTTATTTAATAAGTTTTTAAATAATTAATTAATAGTTATTAAGTTTTATTTTCATCAAATTGTAATCATAGTTCTTTGTTTTTCGCCACATTATTATTTTAAATTATAATATTATTATAATAATTATTTTTAGTAATATTAAAATAATAAGATTTATATATTATGTAATACTAATTTCCATTAACTAATGTTTTGATATTCATAAACGAAATTAATTAATATTTGATAGCTATTTCCTTGTTTTTCTAATAGATAGTTATAAATATTTAATATAAGTAATATTTATTATAATAATAGTCTAATATTTTTATAAAATAGAAATTTAGATATTATAAACAACATTATCTATCATTTATTATTAATAGTACTTATGAAACATTTATTAGTTTATTAAATCGATTTATAAGTCTCTTAGTTAAAAATGAAATTTATAATGAATTTTTAAAATATAATTTATTATTACTTTTCAAATGCTCTTGGAGTATTGATTTAAAGGTAAAATTTCAAATATATAAACAGAAGTAAAAAAAATGAGAGGGTTTTGTATGGATGAAAAAATTGCTGAAGAATATGCAAAAATCAAAGATCATCTTTCAGAAGAAGAATTTCTAGAAAAATTAGAAAATATGAAGAAAGATTATGAAAATGTAAGTTTTATGAATGATTTAGACATTGCAAGAATGATTGTGGGAACTTTTATTGATGAAGCAAACGAACATAAATCTGAAAGTGAAGAACATGCAATGGATAAAATAGCTAAATTAGAATCAGGTGCAGGTAATTTAAATATAATTGGTCGAGTAATGAGTATTTCCAGTCCTAAAAAATTTAAAAGTAGAGGTGGAAAAGAAGGAACATTATGTAACCTTACAATTGCTGATGATACTGGTGAAATAAGAATAGTTCTTTGGAGTGAAAATATAAAGCTTCTTAAAACATTCAACGAAGGGGATGTTATTAAAATAACTGGAGTAGATGTTAAAGATGGTTTTAGAGGTAATAAAGAAGCTCATATGCAAGCAAGATCTGAAGTGGAAGTATTAGATCCTGAAAATTACAAAACTTTCCCAGAATATGTGGAACCAATAACTCAAATTGGTGATATTATTCCAGATGAGAAAGTTAATATAATTGGAAGGATTACTAGAATTCCGCCAGTTAGAACCTTTGATAAAAATGGTAAAGAAGGTCAAGTAACTTCATTAGAACTTCAAGATCCAAGTGGAAAAGTTTCCTACACTTTATGGAATAATGACGTACAATTAATTGAAGATTTTGAGCTTAAAGAAGGAGATACAGTTAAAATCCTATCAGCTCAAGCAAGAGAACGAAATGATGAGATTTCTCTTTCCCATTGGGACAGTAGAATCGTTAAAGGAGATTTTGATGTTCCAGAATTTAAAGAAGAAGTTACAAAGATCATTGAGGCTCATGAAGCAAAAGATGTTACATTACTTGGAATTATTACAAAAATCCATGATACAATCTCTTTTGAAAGAGCAGATGGTACTTTAGGTTATGTTAAATCTATTGAAATGCGAGATGACACTGGAAATATTAGAGTAACTTTATGGGGTGATGATACAAAACGGGAATTTAATAAAGGAGATATTATTAAACTTGTAGGGGGGAATGTAGAGTTTGATGAATATGCTGCAACTGGATACAGAGTTAATACAAACTGGAACACAAATATAATAGTAGACCCTGATGAAGATAGTTCTCTCATTGATGTTTTAAAAGAATATCAAAATCAACTTGGACCAATTAAAATAGAATTTGTTCAAGATATTGAGGAGGATGGAGAAGAAATAGATGTGAGAGGAAGAGTAATCTCAATATCTGATCCAAGAGAATTCCAAAGAGATGATGGAAGCTCTGGACTTGTAAGATCCATAGACTTTTCTGATGGGACTGGCTTAATTAGAGTATCATTTTGGGATGATAAAGCACAGGACAACTTTGAACAGGGTTCTGCACTTTTACTTGAAAATGCAAGAACCAGACTTGGTTTATATGCTGTAGAATTAAATATAGGAAAAACAGCAAGAGTAATTAAGCTTAGTGATGATGAAGTTGAGGATCTTCCATCTTATGCCGAATTAGAAGAAATGATTTATGTAACCAAGAAAATTGAGGACTTACAAGAAGATGAGAGAAACATCCGATTACTTGCAAGGATAATAGATCTTCAAGAACCAACTGAATTTCAAAGAAGAGATGGAACTCCAGGACTTGTAAGATCAATTGAACTTGGAGATGAAACTGGATCAATTAGAGGATCTATGTGGGATGATAAAGCTGAAATAATGCTTGAATCAGGAGATCCTATTAAAATAGAAAATCCAAGAGTAACCTTTAGAAATGACCAATTAGAACTAAGTATTAGTAATAATACCAAATTATCCAAAGTAAATAAAGATGATTCTAAAGGATTACCATCTTTCGAAGAATTACAGGATATGTTATATGTATCTAAGTCTATCTCAGATTTAGAAGATGATGATAAAAATGTTAAAATTGAAGGTCGCCTTGATGGAGCATTTGGAAACAAAATACTCTCTGCAAGATGTCCGAGCTGTAATTCCAGACTTGAACAAGTAGACAATGAATATGTATGTGATTACTGTGGAGGGGACGTTGACAAGCCAAAATACCTTTTAATGGTTCCAGCAAGAGTAGAAGATGATACTGGAGATATACAAATAACTTTCTTCTCTAAATTAGCAGAAGAATTACTTGGAATGAAAACTGAGGAAATTGCAGCAATAATAGAAGACAGTGCTGATGAAGGGGCATTAGAAGGTAAAGTTGAAGATCTAAATGGAAGAGAAATAACAGTAATAGCTGATGTAAACTTTGATGAATACAGTGAAGAAATTAGATTGAATCCTAAAAAAATACTTTCAACTGCTTTATAATAGCTATTTTATGGTTTAAGATGGATTTTATTTAAAAATAATATGAATGAATTATTAGTACTAAAATATTAATTTAAGAATAATATGAATGAATTATTAGTACTAAAATATTAATTTAAGAATAATGGAGTGATTATAATGGTGGAACTTGAAGATTTGCCAAGTGTTGGTGAAAAAACTGCACAGAAATTAAGAGATGCTGGTTTTGCAGATATGATGAGATTAGCAACTGCTACAGCAAAAGAATTAGCAGTGAAAGCTGAAATAGGTGAAGGGGTAGCTGAAAAAGTTATTGAAGCTGCTCGTAAAGCTGAAAAAATCGATTTTGAAACTGCATTTGATGTAATGGAAAGACGAAAAGATGTTGGAAGAATAAGCACAGGAAGTACTGCAGTTGATGAGTTAATTGGTGGTGGAATTGAAACACAATCAATCACTGAAGTATTTGGAGAATTTGGGTCTGGTAAAAGTCAAATATCTCATGAATTAGCTGTTACTATTCAATTACCTGAAGATAAAGGAGGTCTTGAAGGTGAATGTGTATTTATTGATACTGAAAACACTTTTAGACCTGAAAGAATCGAACAAATATCTAACTATTTTGAACTTGATCATGAAGAAACTTTAAATAAAATTCATATTGCAAGAGCATTCAACTCTTCCCATCAAATTTTAATGGCAGAAAAAGTAAATGAACTTATTCAAAGTGGAACTAATATTAGACTTATCATTGTAGACTCTCTTATGGCCCATTTCAGAGCAGAATACATTGGAAGGGAATCATTAGCTACAAGACAACAAAAGCTTAATCAACATCTCCACACCCTCCAGAATATAGCAACAACTTATAATGTAGCTATTTTCCTAACTAATCAAGTTCAAGCAAGACCTGATGCATTCTTTGGAAGTCCAACCAAAGCAATTGGTGGACACGTTCTTGGACATGCATCTACTTACAGAGTATGGCTTAAAAAAGGACTTGCAGGTAAAAGAATAGCTAGACTTGTAGACAGTCCTCATCTTCCTGAAGGTGAATGTGTTTTCAAGATTACTAGTGATGGTGTTGTAGATTAAATTCTATGATTAATTTTATAGTTACACTTGAAATAGATGACTAGTAATTTTAATTATCTCTTTTCTTTTTTTATTTAATATTTTTATATCTTATCTAATATTAATAATTATCATGTACATTTATTTCATATACATGATTATTTCTAAATTGATTTAGTATTACTAAAATGTTGCTTATTAATATTATATTAATTTGTTTAAATTACCATAATCAATTATTTTAATATCATCAGACTTTTTGACTATATTTTTTGTATCAAATACAATAGGATTTTTCATTTTAACTTTCATTAATTCATAATCAAGTTCTTTAAATTCCTCATGGTCTGCTAAGATTAAACATAAACTTACATCTTCGATAACTTCTTCAAAGCTTACATAACTTGGATTTGTTATATGTGGATCATGTATTTTAAGCGAATATCCTTCTTTTTCAAGTAAATTTATTATTTTAATTGCAGGACTTTCTCTTAAATCATCTGTGTTTCCTTTATAGCTAGTTCCTAAAATAGCTATTTTTTCATCATTTTTTATAATCTTTTTCACATTTTCTACTACAAATTGTGGCATTGAGCTATTGATATCCCGAGCTCTTTTTATAAGTTTTGCATTTTCTGGATCTTCTGCATATATGAAGTATGGGTCAATAGCTAAACAATGTCCACCTACTCCTGGTCCTGGAGAGTGTATATTCACTCTTGGGTGTTTATTTGCAAGCTTAATTACATCTAATGCATTCACTCCAAGGGTTGAACATATTTTTGTAAGTTCGTTTGCAAGTGCAATATTCACATCTCTAAAAGTGTTTTCCATACATTTAGACATTTCAGCTGTTTTTGCTTCAGTTTTAAATATTTCTCCTTTAACAAATGTTTCATAAACCTTCGCAGCTTTTTCACTACATTTTGGAGTTATTCCTCCAATGATTCTGTCGTTGTTTACAAGTTCTTCTATTATTTTCCCTGGAAGTACTCTTTCTGGACAATGTGCAAGATATATGTCCTCTCCTATCTTAAATCCTTCTTCTTCAAATATTGGTTTAATATATTTATTTGTTGACATTGGAGCGATTGTAGATTCGATAATAACTATATTACCTTTTTTTATATATTGGATTATAGATTTACATGCTGATTCAACATAAGATAAGTCGCAACTATAATTTTTATTGTTTACAGGTGTTGGAACAGTGATTATGAAGACATCACTCTCTTGTGGACTTGCTGATGCTGTGTATTTTCCATTTGAGATAACTCTACTAATTAATTCTTGCAAGCCTTTCTCTTCAATATGAATTCTGTTGTTATTTAAGCTTTTAACAACTTCTTCATTTATATCTACTCCAACAACATTGCACCCATTATCTGCGAATAATCCTGCTGTAGGTAGACCAATATATCCTTGTCCAATAATACAAAGCTTCATAATCAATTCATCCTCTTCCAATATTTAATTAAATTTCTTTTTAAGATATTTTAAGAACTATTAAGACACTAATTTCCCAAAGTGATAAAATTTAAGAAAATCTTGGATTTTCTAACATTTTAAATTTAAAACGAATAAAAAATTTTATCTAACTTTCAAATCTTCGATTTAAAAGAATAAAAATTTTGTAAAATCTCCTCATAGGACTTAAATCCATTTTCATAGCTTAAAGTTTCTTGAAAAAATTTTTTATTTTTTATCACTTTTTGAAATCAGTGTACTAAATTTATATATGCATGTTTAAATATTATTATATATCGATTATTATTATATTTCTACATTCTTATTGATTTAATTAATTATTAATTTATGCAGTAATATTCATATTTTAAATTATAATACTCACTTAATCAAAACGATTAACGGATATTAAATTATAATAGCTATTAAGGTTAATTTTCAATTACTTCAGTAATTGAATTAATTTTATTAAAATGGGAAAGTATGAGTGCAGTTTTAGACACAATAATTTCAATTTTAGTCATGGTTCTTTTAGGGTATTTCCTTAAAAGAATTAAACTACTTGAATTTTCAGATGTAGGTAAACTTAACAATCTTGTCATTTATGTTGCAATGCCTGCAATGATTTTCATGGCTCTTTACACTTCAAATATAGGTTTTTTGCCTAAATTAGCTGTCATGCCACTTTTAGGTATAACTACAGGCACTATAACTGGAATTTTAGCTTTCACAGTCCTCACAATTGCAAAATTCTCTAAAATTAAAAAATGGAGTACTGTAATTACAGTTACACTTGGAAACACAGCTTTTTTAGGATTTCCTGTTATTATTGGAGTATTAGGACAAACTGGTCTGATTAGAGCTATTTTTTATGATATTGCTTCACTTTTAACATTTTTATCATTAAGTATCATTTTAATGATTAATTTTGGAGGGGAATTAAAAGAGGTTATTAAAAAAATAATTGGTTTTCCAACTTTATGGGCTGTTATATTAGGAATTTCTCTAAACTTCTTCTCTATTCCAATTGGTGCAGTTTTAACTAATGTTTTAACCTATATTGGTCAAGCAACAATTCCACTTGTAATGATTACCTTAGGTCTATCTCTTGATTTTAAAAGCCTTACAGAAAATATTAAGATTGCATCATTTGCATCATTCTTTAAATTGGTAGTATCACCAATAATAGGTTTTTTTGTGGCTTTAGCTATTGGATTATCTGGCTTAGAATATCACGTAGCAATAATCGAAGCAGCAATGTCTTCTGGTATGTTAAATTTAGTATTAGCTATTACTTATGATTTAGATGTTAAATTAACTTCTAATTGTCTCTTTATAACAATATTATTTAGTTTTATAACCTTGCCAATTATATTAACTATTGTTTAGCTGGGCAGTTTAAATTTATAAAGGATTTAAATATCACTGGATTTTTAAAAATCTATTATATTTAGGTGTTTTATTCCTTTTTGTGAAAAATCTACTTCACCCATAGTTATAAGGATCTTTTCATAATTATCTTTGATTTTCAACAAAGAATTAAATTATTTCACCCTTGTTTTCTCACTAGCAAGTAAATAAGATACTTGAATATATATTTGTAGATAGTATCTTTACCTATTAAATGTCTGATTTTTTTAAATATAATTCTCTTTTAATCATTTTAATCAAATGCAATTATTTTGAAATATTACATCTATAAATGTTTTTTTCATAAATTTTAAAAAGTAACATTGGTACATGATTATTTTCTAAAAATTCTAAAGATTACAATTATAGATGTAGTTTTCATGATATACAAAATTTTCCACCTAAAGATTTTAAAGATTTTAAAAAAAATATCAATCCCTTTTCATGTCCTGATTTTTTTTAGAATGATTTTGATTTTTCAAATTGAAAATCCCAATTAATTACATTCTCAATTTAATTACTATAATAATACTTTTAATTATATTTTTATTATTCTATTTAAACAGTTGAATTGTTTGTGTCAAAAAGTTGCCTCCTGAAAAATTGATTATTACTAAAATAATGATTTATCATAACATTTAGGTCCATTTTAATTCATCGTTCTGTCTTTCAATTATTGGTTTTAAATAAGACATAGCTC
>NZ_LWMT01000252.1 GCF_001639265.1 Methanobrevibacter filiformis | reverse complement strand
TATTATAATTCTATAAATGTAATTTTAAGTTAATTAACAAAATTTAAAAAATTAGATTTTTGAATTGTTGCACAGCCTTACTGATTTCGAAAAAATAAAAAATTTTTTTAAAATCCTTTTTGAAGCCATAATTTAATACTGATTTCGAAAAAATAAAAAATTTTTTTAAAATCCTTTTTGAAGCCATAAAAACTGATTTAGGTACTTATGGGAGATTTTGCAAAATTTTCTATTTTGCGAAATCAGCGTATAAATATTAATTTTTGTTTTAAAATTAGTAGATAGAATAGCAATGGATAAATCTCATTATTTTCAATTATTTTCAGTTTTTCATTTTACTCATTTCAATAGCTATTTATAAAATCAAATAGAAAAACTTATTTTATCTTATTTAAATACTTAAATTGTATTAAATTATAAACTATATTATAAATTATATCATTAAATTATAAAATGTAATTTTACTTTCTTTTTATGATTTAAAGAACTAATTGGTGATTTTATGGAAATTAACGGTGTAAAAATAAAAGATACTTATGCAGAAGCTTTTGGGATTAAAGTTTCTAGATTACTTGTAACTGCAGCTACTAAAAAGTTAGCTAAAATTGCTGCTACTGAAGCAACTGGTTATGCGTCCTCTGTTATTGGATGTCCTGCTGAAGCTGGAATTGATGGTTATGTTCCTCCAACAGAAACTCCAGATGGAAGACCAGGATATGTTATAATGATCTGTAACTCTGGTAAGAAGAAACTTGACCATGAATTACTTGAAAGAATTGGAATGGGAATATTAACAGCTGCTACAACTGCAGTATTCAATGTTCTTGAAGATGAAGATGAAAAACTCAAAATAGGGTTTAAATTAAAGTTCTTTGGTGATGGATATGAGAAAGAACTTGAAATTGATGGTAGAAAAATCCATTCAATTCCAATCATGTCTGGAGACTTCTTAGTTGAAAGTGAATTTGGAATAAAAAATGGTGTTGCTGGTGGAAATTTCTTTATACTTGCAGATACTAAAATGGAAGCACTTGTTGCAGCTGAAGCAGCAGTAGATGCAATTCATGCAGTTCCTGGAACAATCACCCCATTCCCTGGTGGTGTTGTAGCTTCTGGATCTAAAGTAGGCTGTAATAGCTATAATTTCTTAGATGCTTCAACTAATGAAAAAATGTGTGTTACATTAAAAGAGGAAGTTGCAGAAACCGATATTGATAAAGACATTGGTGGAATCTTTGAAATTGTTATTGATGGTGTAACTGAAGAACAAGTTAAATCTGCTATGAGAGAAGGTATTAAAGCAGCTTGTACTATTGATGGAGTTAAAGAAATAAGTGCTGGAAACTTTGGTGGAAACCTAGGTGCTTACAAAATTAATTTAAGAGAATTATTCTAAATAGCTATGTCTGAATAGCTATTTTTTCTTTCAAACCTTTTTATTTATTTTTTTTAATATATAGGCTGATCCACAATTATTTTAGTCAGTAGAATAATGATTTTAAAAGATTTATATAAATTTAACACTGATTTCGAAAAAATAAAAAATTTTTTCAAAATCTTTTTTGAAGCCATAAAAGTTGATTTAGGTACTTATGGGAGATTTTGCAAAATTTTCTATTTTGCGAAATCAGTGTATAAATATTAAATTTTTAAACTTAAGTTTTATTGGAGAACTTTATCTAATTTATATGTAGGTCTCTAACTCCTTTTTAAATTAATTTAAATACCTATTTGGTATGAATATTTCCAATAATAATACTAATTCATCTAAGTTCATCTACAGTTTGATATATGAGTATAACTATCTTAGTATTTCTTTGTTTAATTCAATATTTCTATCATATATAATCAATGAGAAGTTATTATCCAATATTCTAATATAAAAGCTTCTTTCCTGTTCATTATTAAGTTTTTAATTTGTAATAGTTTAAATGAACCCTAAAGCCAATTATTTAATTGATTTAGTTATTGTGTAAATTTTTTATACAATAATTATTTTTAATAAAATGCCTATTTAATAAATTAAAAAATATAAATCATATAAAAGTATATAAAACCATATCCTATTCATTCCTATTATGTAAACCTATATTTTTGAAAGCTCAAGAGTTTATATATAATTATACATTAGAATCAATGAGAGGAGATTCTTAATGAACGAAAAAATAGAAAAAACAACAAAAAGACTAAATAAATTAATAAATGCAGGAAATTTCGTTAAAGCATTAAAAACAACAAATAAATTCTTAAAAAGATATCCAGATAATATGGATTTTATTTTAATTAAATCAAAAATTTTGTTTAATTTAGAAAATTATGAAGAGTTATTTGAATTTTTAAATAGCTATGATGAATCTATTTATAAAAATATTTGGCTTGTTAGATTAAAAATATATGTATTAAAACATTTTCAACTTATTGAGGACATAGCTAAGTTTGTTAACAAGTCTTTAATTTATCATCCAGATGATATTATATTAATGAATCTAAATATGGACTTTGTAGGACAATGTGCTGAAATAGAGGATGAACCATTTTTACAAGAAATAGTTAAAGTAAATCCTAATAATTCCGATGCATATATTTCTTTAGCTTATGTCTATAGTGGTTATGGTGAAGAAGATTATTCTAAATATGATCAAGCTATCAACTACTTTGATAAAGCTATTGAACTTCAAAAATCAGATTCTTATCATGATGATGAACCAACTGAGATTTACATTGATAAAGGTCAAACTTTAATTAAAGCAAAAAAATATCAAGAGGCACTATCAACATTTGATTTAATTCCTGATGATGATGTGAATGCTGAAATTAAATTTAGAGAAAAAGCTATTATTTATCGTGAAATAGGAGAGTATGATAAAGCTTTAAAGTTTATCAACCTTGTTATTAGAAAAGATGAAGATGATTTTTATTTAAAAGAGATTAAAGGAACTATTTATTTATGTATGGGAGATTATAATACTGCAATAGAATATTTTAATCAAGGATTAGGATTAGAAGAACCTTGGGAGACTACATATTATTATATGGCATTAGCTTTAAAAGGAAAAGAAGAATATACTAAAGCTATTGAATTTTTAAAAAAAATTAAACCAAATGATTATTTACTTGAAAAGGGTAAAGCAGACTACCAATATGAAAGAGCTCAAAAACTAATTAAAACGATTAATAATTTACTAACCATACATAATAAAAAAAGAGTTATAACTTATGCATGTCTTCGTAAAATAATATAGTTGATTCAGTAAAAAAATTAAAAATAATTAAAATTAAAAAGGTTTATAATCAATTTGATTATAAATTATCCTTATAATATTGCTATAACAAATTAATATTCATCTTCATATTTTTCAATGAAAATTTTTATATCTTTTGGAGTGATTCCTGGTCTTTCATCAGTTATTAAGTTTAAATAGCTAATGACTTGTATATTATATTTTAAAAAGTCTGCAACAACTTCGCTCAGGCTTTCAACTCTTTTTCCAGTAATTAAAATTACAATCCATAATAATACTTGGCATACTCCTGCAAGGATTGCATAAAGGTAAAGGATTATTCCAACAGGAATTGAATAAAAAATCCTCACAAAAAGCTCAGTTCTACTAGCTTTTTCTTCGTATTTTAAAAATTCTTTCATATTTATACCTCTCATCTCATTATTAGTTAATGTATCTTAATAGATCTTAATACTCCTTTTTTAGAAGGATATTAAATTTAGTTTCATATGGTACTTAATTTAATATGTATTTATTTCTAAGTTGTAATACATTAATTAATTATATATTATATACTTAGTTATATATATTTCTAAACAATTTAAATAATTTAATTAATTGAAAATATACAGATAATTTCTTGATTATATTTATATGTCTATAATTTTTACATCATTACTAAATTAGTAAACAATGTTAATACTTATTATAAAGTTGAAACAAATGTATAAAATATGAAACCTATTGATATGATTGCAACAGATATTAATTGTGAGGATTTGGGACTATCACGGTTATGCTTAATGGAAAATGCTGGAAAGTCATTATCAGATGAGGTAGCTAAACTTTCAACATTTACCTTTTCAAAACCAGTTAAAATAGCTATTTTCACAGGATCTGGTGGAAATGGTGGTGATGGATTTGTAGCTGCTCGTCACTTACTAAATCGTGGATTTGAAGTAGATATTTTCATGTTAGCAGATTTTAATAATATCAAATCTTCAGATGCTAAAACAAATGCTCTTATTTTGAAAAATATGTCTCCTTGTTTTTCAAGGTTAGCTATTCACTACATTGAGGATGCTAATGACTTAAATTATACTGAAATAGCTAAATCAAATAGTTTTAGTGAATATATAATAATAGATGCTATTCTTGGAACAGGAATTAAAGGGAAACTTAGAAATAAGATTAAAAAAACAATAGAAATAATAAATAATTCAAATGCACTTAAAATAGCTGTTGATATTCCATCAGGAATGGATAGTGAAACTGGAGAAATTCATGATATGGCTATTAAACCTAATTACACTATAACATTTCATAAAATTAAATCAGGTGTTAAAAAAGCAGGAGAAGATTTTGTTGGAGGAATAATAACTTCTGACATTGGAATACCTATTGAAGCAGAGATTTTTGTAGGTAAAGGGGATCTTCAAAGACTTAAAAAGAGAGATGAAAACTCTCACAAAGGGAACAATGGAAAAATCTTAATTGTTGGAGGTAATGGGGATTATGTTGGGGCACCATCAATTGCAGGATTATCTGCACTTTCTGTAGGTGTTGATTTAGTATATATTTACACTTCTAGAGTTAATGTCTCAGTTATTAAATCGTATAGTCCAGATTTTATAGTTAAATCACATGAAGGGGAATATTTAACTTTAAGTGCTTTAGATGATATTTTAGCTATTGCTGACAATGTAGATGCAGTTTTACTTGGTCCTGGAGCTGGTTTAATGAATGAAACTGGAAAACTATTCAATATACTTGTTTCGAAAATTAAAAAACCAATAGTTCTTGATGCAGATGCTTTGAAATCAGTGGACTTGAATTTAATCAAAAATAGGGAAGATATTATAATAACTCCTCATTTAAATGAATTTAAATCATTTTTCTCAAATATAATTGAGGATACATCTATTTTAGATAAAAATCTTGATAATTTATCTTACATGGAAATACATGATAAAATAGCTATTTTTCAGGAAATAACTAAAAATATTAAGGGTACGGTTGTTTTAAAAGGAAAGTATGACTTAATTTTCAATAAAAATAATTTAAGAATTAATAAAACAGGAAATCCTGGAATGACTGTTGGGGGAACTGGGGACTCTCTTGGAGGTGTAGCTCTCGCACTACTTTCTCAAGGTTTAAATACCTATGATGCTGGAGCATTAGCTACATATATTAATGGTAAGGCTGGAGACTTTGCACAAGATAAATATGGAAATGGATTTAGAGCATCTACTTTATCTGAATTTTTAGGTAAGATTATTGTGGATATTTAGACACTATTATTCTATTAAAAAATATTTTCAAATATATACTATTCTATACTATTCTATTATTTTCTTAATACATTTAATACATTTAATACATTTAATAATTTTTAATACATTTTTATTACATTTATTCTCATTATTACTTGTCATCAATGATAGGTGACATAAGTAATTGTAAAATTATTTATCAATAAACTTGAAATATTATTGTCATCAATGATAAATGACAAAAATATATTAAGATTCATATTTTGTTTTAAAATTAAATAAACATTTTAAAAATATTTTAATAAGATTTAATTGTTGTTGATTATGAGTAACTATATTAAAGCTATTTTTAAAAATAGACCTAATAGGTTCATAGCTAATGTTGAAATTAATGGGGAAGAAGTTATTGCACATGTTCCAAATACTGGACGCTGTAAAGAACTATTAGTTCCAGATACAGTAGTATATTTACTTCCAAGTGATAATCCCAAGAGAAAAACCAAATATTCTCTTCACTTTGTTGAAAACAGAGGAGAATTAGTTTGTATATATTCACAAATAGCTAATAAAATAGTATTTGAAGCTATTGAGGCTAAACAAGTAAAAGAACTTAGCTATTATACTGAATGTAGTAGAGAAAAAACTGCTGGAAAATCACGGATTGATATTTATTGTTCTTTAAACAATGAGGATGATGGATTTGAAGAATGTTATGTTGAGGTTAAAGGAGTAACATTAGTTGAAGGCAAAATAGCTAAATTTCCTGATGCTCCAACTGAACGTGGTCGAAAACACTTGAAAGAATTAATTTTACTTAAAAAACAAGGTATAAGGACAGTTGTTTTCTTTTTAGTTCAACATCCTCTTGGTGATAGCTTTGAACCTAACTGGAAAAATGATCCTGACTTTGGTGAAATGCTTGTTAAAGCTTATGATGCTGGTGTTGAGATATTAGTTTATAAAACACTTAATAGCTTAGATGGGATTGAATTTGTAGGTGAATCACTTGATTTTAGGTTGTAGGGATAATGATTTAAATTAGGGATTAAATGGGATTAAATAGGAAAGTTAAACATAGAAAAGAAAAAACAATAAAAGGAAAAACAATAAAAGGAAATTTAATTAGCTTGCAAAATAAAAGATCTAAATTAATGAGTTAACGATCTAAATTGGGGGAACGGAGTAATTTAGTCTTTATTTATCATACTCCTTATTTTCCCAATTATTAACAATATCATCTATTGTTGGATAAACTCCAGGATACATGTTTAATTCTTTATCTAATTTCATTTTTCGTATTCTTTCACGAACATTTGTGTGTAAATGGGCTAATCTTAGTTCTATTTTTTTATTATTAAGTATTTCATTTAATGATTTAATATCTTTAGCTATTTCCAAGTCTAAATCTTCCATTTCTCCTAAATCTAGAACAATGATTTTAATATCTTTTTTTTCATCTACTTTTTTTAGTATCTCTTCTTTTATTTTATTAGTGTTTAAGAAAACTGGGCTTCCTCCGATTCTTAAAATTAGAACTTCTGGGATTTTTTCTTCATCGTGGTCTTTAATATCTTTATACAATCTTGTTCCTTTCACTCTTCCAAGTTCTATTATTCTTGGGTTGTAGATAGTGTAAAGTATTCCTAAAATTGATATTGCTACACCAATAATAATTCCCTCAAACATCCCAAGGAATAGCACTCCACAAATTGTAGCTAATCCATATATGAACTCTTTTTTACTTATTTCAAAGTATTCTTTCAATTCTTTTATTTTAATAAGGTTTAAAACAGCTATCATAATTACTCCAGCAAGTATTGATATAGGAATCTTTCCAAAGTACTCGCTAAAAAATAAAATCACTATAATAAGTATAATAGCTGATACTAAATTGGATAACTGTGTTTTAGATCCTGCATTTTTATTAACTGCAGATCTTGATAAACTTCCACCTACTGGAAATCCTTGAATTACTCCTGAAAATATATTTGAAAACCCAAGAGATAGTAATTCTTTATTATTATCTACATTTTCCTCTGATTTTACTGAAATAGCTTTTGTCGCACCAATAGTTTCAACATAAGCCAATATAAAACAAGCGATTGCTAAATTAAAAATAGTCATTAAATCATTAATTGGAATGATTGGGATTGTTAGGAGTGGTAAGCCTGAAGGAATGTTTCCCACAATTGGAATGTGTAAATAATCTAAATTAAAGATTGAAAGTATTATTACTGGTATAAGAACGATTATTAAAGTGTTTGGTAATTTTGAAAAGTATTTTTCGCTTATTAGCAAATAAATAATAGCTATTATTCCCATAGATAAACTAATATAGTTAACTAAATGTAAATGACTTATTAAATAGGGTATATTTTCCAATAATCTATAACCTGTTACTCTAATTCCTAGTAACTTTGGAAGTTGGGCAAATATAATGTAAATACCTGCTCCTGTGGAGAATCCAGTTAATACTGTTCGTGATATTATTCTTCCAATAAATTCCATCTTGAAAATATATGCCAAAATTGAAAAAACACCAACCAGGATTCCTACAAATGATGCCATCATCCAGAAGTTCAAAGAATTAATCACAGTTAATGTTCCTATAGTAGATCCTACGAGTATCGATAAAGCCGAAGTTGGACCAATAGACAGCTGTTTAGAACTACCAAATATAAAATAAGCAATGAATGCTGCTATTGAAGCATATAATCCTGCTTCTGGTGGAAGATTTCCAAGTGATGAGTATGCAATAACCTCTGGAATTGTTACAGTTGCCAGTGTTATCCCAGCTATTATATCAAACCTTAAAAATGACTTATCATAACTTTTAATTAATTTAAATAGAGGTAAGATGTTTTCAATGTTTTTCAATTTTTAACTCCCCTTATTTTGTGTTTAGGTTAATTTAATCTTTATTAAAATTTGTAATTATTGTAATTATTGTAATTATTTAGTTTAGTATTTTATATTTTACATTTACTATTTTATATTACTTATCCAATATTATTTATTTAATATAAATTATTTATTATCTCATTATTTCACTGTATAAAATTTTTATACAATGTAAAAAAAATAAATAAACATAACATGATATTATGCAATAATTTTAAAAATAGTTAATTTAATAAGATAATTAATCTAAAAATCAATGATCCTTTAAATTTAATCCGATTTAATGGATTAATGTTATAATTTAAGTCTTTACTGTATATCTGTTGCCTCAACTAAAGTATCTCTGAGATCCCCTAAAATCTGTTTTGAAAATTTCATTGATTGTTCTAATATCTCCATTAGATATTACTAAAATAGATCAAGTTGTTCAGCTCCAACTGAATCTAAATTCATGTTATATAATAAAATCAATTTTTTTATTACAAGTTTCACTGATTTTCATCAAATAGTTTATATATTGATTTGAATACATCATCAAGTAATATTATTATTAAATAATCTATTGTATACACCTATTAAGCTATTAACTATTTATTAAAGACAATAACAATCTTGTTTATATTAATAAACGTATTTTTCATGTAATACTTATTTTTTAAAATAGCTTTTGATCAAACTTTTTTTAAAAGTTTGAAATGTATAATTATATATTAAAGAGGTAAAATATCAAAATCACTAGTATCAATAGATATGCCATTGTAAAAATCTTCAATTAAAGTAATACATTGACTATACTCAACATGTTTTTGAAGAGCTCTGTTTTTTTCCATTTCTGGAATATCTGCAACCCAACCATCATTTTTTTCTAGCATGAATTGTAAAATTTCTTTTTTGTCATTAACAAGAGTAAAAAATGAGTCTGTTATATATAATTTCCCAAATTCTTCTAGAATTTCCTCTAAGTTTCCATTGCCTTTAATTTCATGACCTATATTAACATTAAAACAATTATATTCCATTTAATCCCTCAAAGTTCTCTACATACATTATATACATTTTATATAATTAATATTAATTAAATATTTATAAAACAATAATTACAAATTACAATATATTTGGCTGGGAGTTGGATGTTGAGGAATTTAAAAATATAGAAGATGTTAAATTAGATATAGATGAAATTAATGATAATTTAAGAAGTCATTTAGATAGTTATAAATAGATTAATTATTATTTTAATGTATAAAAATTTTATACAATATAAAGAATGAGACTCATGCACTTAGTTCCATTAATAAATCACGCTAAAATAGAAGAATAAGTAAAATAAAGAATTATTAAAAATATTGATTAAAAAAGTAGTACTCAATGTGAGTTTTGGATATTCTCAGTAATAATCCTATAAAAGAATATAAAAATTATTAAAACCTTAACTATTGAGATTTTGGTGTTTTATGGTAATGTATTCACATATTTTCTTTTTTTAGTGCCTGCATGTTTTTACTGGCTTTAACATTTATCTTTTTTAAAGCATTATTCTTTCTGAATTCCAAAAATTTTGCTACAGTTTTTTCATTTCTTTCAGCATATCGGATATGATTTTTTCCTATTCTTTCTTCAATTTCTACCATTTTTCCACCTTTCAAGTTAATCTTAACATTTTTACTCTTTTTAACAGAACATAATAATTTAGTTAGTGATATTGTAAAATTTTTGGTGTGAATAGCTTTTTAAATCTTTTTAAATAGAATTCATGATTGCAAAATTACAGAGGATTATGAGTTTCATGTAAATTAAAGCTCATATCACATGATGATTTGAATTATTATTTTATTAAATTATAGTAGTAACAATTTAGTACACACCAATAATTTACAAAGTCAGTTACTGATAGTTATTATATATTCATATTCTATTTATAAATTTTTCTAATAAGTCAAATAAGTCATTGGAAATTTTAGTTAATAAAAGAAAAATAATTAATAAGTATTAATAAGTACTAATCTTTTTGTTTTCACATTAAATACAATTGTATTCTATTCTTTGATAGGTCTATTTCTAGGATTTTCACTTTTACTCTATCACCTACATTTACTATGTCTGTTGGGTGATTTATGAATTTACCTTTGTTCATTTTAGATATATGAATTAATCCGTCATGATATACTCCTAAATCCACGAATGCACCGAAATCTACCACATTTCTGATGGTTCCTTCCATTACCATTCCTACTTTTAGGTCGTTTATACTTAAGGATTTGTCTCTGAGTAATACATGAGGCATATTGTCTCTTGGGTCTATTTCTGGATTTTTTATTTGGATAGCTATATCTTCTAAGGTGTACTGATCAGTATTTAACTCTTCTGCTAGTTGTTTAAAGTTTACATTAACCAATGATACTTTTCTTGTTCCCATGTCGTCTATTGTTAGATTTAGTTTTTCTAAGAATTTTTGGGCTATATTATATGATTCGGGGTGGATTTTGGTTTCATCTAACCTGTTTATTGAATTATAAACTCTTAGAAATCCTGCAGATTGTTCAAATGTTTCTTTCTCAAATTCATCTATTTTTAGGAAGTCTTCTCTAGTTGTTAAGGGTCCATTTTCTTTTACATATCTTATAATGTTGGTTGCAACTACTGAATCTATTCCTGCTACATGTACAAGTAGAGATATTGATGCAGTATTTATATCTACTCCCACACTGTTTACAACAACATCTATCACATTTGTTATGGCTTCAATCAGCTTTTTTTCCTCCATATCATGCTGGTATTGTCCTACACCAATTGATTTTGGGTCTATCTTAACAAGTTCAGTTAATGGATCTTGCAGGCGTTTTGCAATTGAAATAGCTATTCTATGACCTACTTCATAATCTGGAAATTCAATCTGACCAAAGACACTTTGGGAATAGTCAGAAGCTCCAGTCTGATTTATAATAGCATATTTAACTTCAGTTCCTTTAATTATCTCTGATATGACTTCCTCAAATTTATTAGAATCTGTAAAACTTCCAATAGCTATTAGTTTAACATCGAATTCTTTAATCAAGTAACTTATTGTTGATTTAAACTCTTCAATGTCATTTATATAAACCGTATCTGTTTTTAAAACATTACCTTTTTCATCTACAATAGCTATTTTAGATGTTGAGTAAAGAGATGGATTTAATCCCATAACCACTTTCCCTCTAATTGGTTTTTGCATAAGTAAATTCTTAAGATTTTCTGATAAAACTTCAATAGACTCTTTTTCTGCTTTTTCAACTATGTATTTTCTGATATCTCTTTCAACAAAAGGAGCTATTATATCATTATATGATTTATAAACAGCTTCCTCAATATAAGGGCGTGTTAGTTCATTGTAAGTTTCACCATAATCTTCAGAGATTAGTGTATGTCTGATCAAGTATTGAACAATATCATCTTTAGGTGTTGTAATTTTAACTTTTAAAAATCCTTCATTCGTTCCTCGGTTAATAGCTAAAACTCTATGATTTGCAATGTCAATTATTGATTCTTTATGATCATAATAAAGTTCATATTCTGACTCTTCATTTTTATCAACAGCTTCAACTTCAAGTTCACCTTCTTCATAACTTATTTTTCTGATTAAATCTTTAAATTCAATATTTTCAGATATTTTTTTAGCTATTATATCTTCTGCACCTCTAATGGCATCTTCAACAGTGTTTACTCCTTTTTCTTCATTTATATAATCTTTAGCTATTTCTTCTATTGGAATTTTTGTTTGTTGAAATCTTATTATATTTGCTAATGGTTCCAATCCTTTTGATTTGGCTATTGTTGATGGTGTTCCATCTTTTTCTGCGTAAGGTTCATATAAATCTTCTATTTCAGTGAATGTTTCGGAATTCTCAATCAATTCTTTAATTTCATTATCTATTTCACCTTTAGATGATAGTTTATTAATGATTTCAGTTTTTTTCTCTTCTAATTCTTTTAAATACTTTAAAAACTGTTTGAATTTAATAAGAGTTCTATTATCTAAGTTTCCTGTCTTTTGTTTTCTGTAATGAGCTATAAATGCCAAGCTATTATCATTATCTATTAATTCAATAATATTTTTAACTTGCCATTCTTTTATCTCAAACTCTTCTGATAGTCTTTTATTAATCATAAGAACCACTATTTTTTTAATTTCAGTTTTCAATGAATTAGATGCTTCTAAATATATTTTAATTGATTTATATTAGATGTATTTATATGAACCTGTTTAATTGATTTATATTAGATGTATTTATATGAACCTGTTTAATTGATTTATATTAGATGTATTTATATAAATCTAATCTACAATAGCTATTTTTTTAAATAACTTATTTTTCTAATTATTTTCCGTGTTTTATTATATGCTCATAACTTCTAGTTATTTTCTTTTTGATTAAACTCATTGCTTCTTTATTATTTATTTAGCTTCAAATTTTTTTAAATCGTTATTATTTCTTAATATGTTCTTTAAGTGAGTATTAGTTTTATTAACTAATTTTTAGGTGTTAATAAGTTTTAAACCTTTAATTTTTTCATTATATCCTTTTTAAAAACTATGATAATTCCTATGTGTACTATTAAATCAATACCTCAATTAGGTACAATTTTTATTCTATTTTATATTTTTGTTTTTATTATTATATTAATTTTTTCCTTTATCATTCAATTGTTTGTATATTTTGTAATTTAATGTATTTTTTAAATAATCTTATTTTTTTTAATTAAGATTCATTATTAAGGGTATTGTTTACATTAATACAAATATTAATATCTAATTGAAAATTGGAATTAATTTTAGTTTATATTTCTTTATAATTTATATACTACTTGATATGATTATGTATGATATTTTTGAATCTTATTTACTAATTATTTACATAATCTGAGGGCTTGAAAACTATTTTTTAAAATAACAATTTTAAGACCTCTTGTTTCAGTGAAAATATTTATAATATTTATTTAACTAATATATTATTAGTATAGTAACGATTTATAATTAGCTAGACAAACTACACTGTAAGTTATGAGGGAATGCTAATTCAGAATAGTAATGTCATAACAAGTAACAATTATTTAATATCCTTATTAAAGAGGACTAAATATATCTATAAATTATTGTACATGAGATAACAATAAATGCACATGAATTTACTATTTAAACAGGTAATAGTCCATATATTGACTGTATGATTTGTAATTAATCATTCAAATGTGAACCTAAAACATAAAATATAATATGATTTTCCTAAAGAAGATAAAATGAAGAAAAAGATTTTAATTATAATTGGAATAATTAGCCAAAAATATTTTGGTCAATGTATTTCAGCATGGTCATTGGGGTCAAGTAACTTATGTTATTAACTATGAATTTCCTATTAACTCGTAAAAAAGTTCAGACCCCTTTAAAAAATTCGACTTAAGAAATAAAAAATTAATATGTATGTTTCATTATCATACACTTCTTATAAAAAAGGTTCTAATATTATTCCAACAAAAATATATAGGTCTAATATGTTGACTGGCTTAAATAATGGATTATATAATACTTTTACAATTACTAAAAGCGGATCTAAATGGAAAACCATTTCAGACAATACTTTTCTTGCTAAAAAAGATTATCCTAAAAATTATTTCCTTCAAAAAGTATATAATTCTTATTTTAAATTATGTTTTGGGAAGGTTAGCCACTAAAAGACATAACTCTTCCCCAAAATATTAAATCTATGTTGAAAAATAAGATAAGAAAAAGTAATAATTATGTATTTGATTTGTATTTACAGTGTTAATTTAATTAGTATTATCTATTAGTACTATCCCATTAAAAAATATTAAAAAATATTAATTAATACGAATTAACATTATATACAAATTAATATTTATAATCGATATTAAATATATAACTATTTTTATTAAAAATATTTAAAGATTATTAACAGCTATTTTAATATCATCAGGTTTTATAGTTTTTCTTTTTGCAATTTGTGCATTTTTAAATGATTCAGCGGTTAATTTTTTGATATAGTTAGTGGTTTCTTCTATCACTTTGTTAAGTGCATCTTCACTGATCATCATGTCATCTACTTCTTTCATAATTCTTTTTACAGGTGCTTTTGGTAAACTCATATTTTTAACCTCTTTTTTGTTTGTGTTATAAAAATTTTATAATATTTTTTATAGTTGTTGTTAATTATTTTTCAACATTTATCTATATTGACACATGTATTTTATAAATATTTCTATTTTTTCTTTGTTTTATTTATTTTTATCAATATTATTTAATTAAATTAGTCTAATGTTTCATAATTAATCAATGATTTTTAATATTAAATAATTAATTAGTAACCAATATACTAATGTCTTATATTATATTCCTCATTTTTAGTATGATTTTTATTTCGCTATATTACTGTATAACGAACTTAAAGCTAATTTATTACTTATAGCTATTATAATAATACTATCATTAATTACTCAGTAAAAACATTAGAGGATTCGCATTTAATGTTTCTTTATTTGTTCTATTTTATTGATTTTTTCTTTATTTTTTGTGTTTTTATGTGAGTTTTTTTTAATATTTTGTTGGTTTTGTTGAATTGTTTTTAGTTGTTCTTATTGTTTTTGGTTTGTTTAATTTTATGT
>NZ_LWMT01000251.1 GCF_001639265.1 Methanobrevibacter filiformis | reverse complement strand
CAAACATAACCCACTTAAAACCCAATAAACTAAATAATAATCCTTATTTTAACTTAATATTACTTCATCATCACAATATAAACCAATAAATATCAATTAACTAATCAATGAATTATGGAAGATCTCCATTAAATAAAATATTTTAATGAACTTTGAGATTAATGCTTTAGACTTTTGCCATGACTTAAATTGTATGGAAATTCATTGTAAAGTGAGAAAATTAAATTTAATGAGTTAAATAAATTAATGAGGTAATATTATTTTCATTTAAAATAAGTCAAAATAAGTATAATAATGAATATAGAAAAAAAAATGTTAAAATAAATTAGATTTTGTAAAATTTGTAAAATTTTGCGAAATCAGTGTGATTAACCGATGTATCTAAGATCGTCTTCGCCTTGACCTATATTTTTTTTACCCATCATTTCTTGCTCTAATTGTTGAGCTTTTGAAATCATTTTTTTAGTTTCTTCAGCACGTTCATCTAATTTATCTGTGTTGATTTCCATACCAAGTAAAATAGATAATTTATTGATTAATGCTTCAGCTGCTTCAGCATCTATAAAGTAACCTGGAGTTTCACCCATTAAACAGGCTCCTTTCATGTTTCTAAGTTTTCCAAGTCCTAAAAACAATCCAGATGCTCCTACAATTCCTCCATCAGCAGATCTTATAGTAATGTTTGCTTCTTTAAGGACTTCTATTGTTTCAATATCTGTTGCAGCACCAAAAACTTTTGATTCTTCAATAGGATGACCTGTTGCAAGACCACCAAGAGTGAAGATTTCTTTAGCTCCGTAACCTTCTACAAAGTCTAATATTTCTCCACATAAATCATATTGTCCTTCTGGGGACAATCCTTGAGTATTTCCAACAAGTATAATGAAATCTCTTTCTTCATCATTTCTTGCTTTTAAATAGTAGAACTCATTAATCATGTTTTCTACGATACCATCTTCATCTACAAATACTTGTGGGGGGAAGTATGGGGAATAGAGTTCTGCGAATTTAACTCCATTGAATTCTTCTATAATATGATCAGCAGCAAGTTTGCCTACATGACCAATACCAGGTAAAGCTTCTATAAATAATGGATTATCGAAACTAACCTCTTCAATTACATTAAAATGACTTGTTTTCACTTTATCAATCCATTTATAATTATTTTTTTTAATTTATGAGGCATTCAACAATTATTTTTCAAGCATAAATAAAAAATGTTAATAGCTTTGAATTAAATCCAATTGTTGAGCTTTTAAAATTTATGAATTGTTGAATTGCCTATTATACTGTTTATTTTTTGAAATAGCATATGATGAAACTTAACTGTTAAGTTAGAAAATCTTTGATTTTCTTAAACTTTGTTTTGTGACTGAAACTTAGAGAAATCTTTGATTTCTCGTTTTTAAAAGTCTAAGGTGTCTCGTAGTAGAATTCTCCTGTATCTTCCATATCTATCTTCAAGTGAGTATCTTGGAGGATAAACTACATTCAATTCTCCTTCACAATTTGGACATTTGTCTTTAATAGTGTAAATATCACATGTTTTACATTTACGAAGTTTCATTTTCATTCTAATTCCCTTAAAAATTCTCCAGTTCCATTTGCAGCGATAATACTATCTATACATTTTTTTGCAACGTCTTTGAGTTCTTTTTCAGCTAGTATGTAATCTGAAGATGTTACACTGATTCTGTATCGTGGAGCTCCTACTGACTGAACTGTTACATTTTCTCCTTCTGCTGCTTTAAGTGCTTCTCGAATAATCTCCACACCATTTGGATCATATGTTTGGATATCTAGATATCCTGTAATTTGAACTTCTGGAGGAGTTATATTTTTAAGTGCGACTTCAGCAATTGTTTTTGCCCAAGTTTCATCAATACCTTCTTCTATAAGAACATTTTCTCCTTCTTCAACAGAACTTTCAAATGCTCCGTAAATATCTCCAAAAACATCCATAAGTTTATATCCAACTTCTTTATATGCAGTATCGAGATCTTTACCAAGATTTTTCCCAGCGAGTTCTAAAAATTTCTCTGCTTTTTGTTCTATTTTCCATTGTTGGATTTTTTTGGTTCTTTGATCTTCTCTTATTCTTTTTAGGGAAGCATCAACATGTCCTTTTTTTGGAGTAACTCTTAAGACTCGTGCAACGATTTTTTGATTTTCTCGCACA
This sequence comes from Methanobrevibacter filiformis, assembly GCF_001639265.1. Classification (GTDB taxonomy): domain Archaea; phylum Methanobacteriota; class Methanobacteria; order Methanobacteriales; family Methanobacteriaceae; genus Methanacia; species Methanacia filiformis. Next base: position 12,920 of record NZ_LWMT01000251.1, on the reverse strand, counting down.
TGATCTCTTATGTTTTTAACCCATCCTGAAGAAACTTCTGAAATATGGATAAAGGCTTCTTTACCTTCATATTCTTCGAGTTTCGCGAATGCACCATAATTAAGAACTTTGTAAACTGTACCTACAATAAGTTCTCCTTCATTTGGCCATTCATGACTTTTTCTTACCATTTAAACACCTTTTAATGTGATAGCTATTAATAATAAATTCTATTAATGAGTTCAATTTGAAAACAACGGTTTTCAATAAAAAAAGATAGCTATTATAATTTGTAATTAATATATACTTAAAATTAGCTATTAAAATTTTATTATTAATGTATTTATTCAATATTGTTAATATAGATTTTCATTAATTTCATAAAATAACTAGTTTATGAAATTGTATATTTTCATTAATTTCATAAAATAAATAAAAAAAGTAAATATAATTTTAAAATTTTGATTTATAAAATCAAGTTAAATTAAATTATTTAATAGCTATTGTTTAATTTTATTTTACTACTTCAGCAATGTGTGCTGTGATTTTAGATTTACCACCAGTAGATTCAACCATTGTTTTTCCACAAATAATGCATTTTACTGTAGATGCAGCATGGTCAAATACTATTTGTTCATTATCACAATCTAAACATTTAACTCTTAAAAATTTTCCTTTTCTATCATTAGACATTTGACTCACCTACTTAGCTACAAATTCAGGTTTTCCTGTTCTAAAGGAAGATGCAATATGGGATTTTCCGCATTCTTTACATTTTAAACGTAAATCTAATTTTTTAACAGGTTTGTTACCAGATGGAAGTGGTCTTGGATAACCTCTGTAACCAGATGTAACTCGTCTGAATTGTCTTTGTCCCCACTTTAATTCGCTTGCTTTTCTTTTTTTAGCTATAAGAATTTCATGAATAGTATGTTTCTTACATTTTGGACAATAAGTCCTTTTTTCTTTAGGTATTTTCATCTAAACCACCTTATTTATAATTCAATATTAATTATTATTATAGTTATTGTATTCATTTTACACATGAATTGATATTATTATATAAAGTTAATACATTTCATATTGCCTATGAATTGATAAAATTTAATATAATTTATAATCTGACGCTTAATTAGTAATTAACTTAGCGAATAATTAGTTATTAAGTAATCAATTATATTGAAGATGTTATCTCAAAAATAACAACGATTATTAAAATATTAATGTATCTGGAGATATTATATACACTTATATTAGAAAACAAACATCTCTAAAACAATAATAAATAAGTATAAACAGATTTTATAACAAATAGATATGCATATTAGTTATGATTTTAATCTATATTTAAAGTTAATGGAATTATATAAATGATTCTGAATTTAGAAATTTTCGCAATAAAACAAGGTAATAAACCAAAGTAAAAGAATGTCTAAGGGGGATTAATCTTATAATTTAATATTTGCTAGATTATATTCGAAGCAATCTTGCTTTTCTATTTTTAACAAGGATATTGGCATTAATAGATGGAATTGTAATAATATCTTGTTTAGTGAAGGGCCCATAAATCTTTTTATCTACTCCAACAATAGCTGGAAGATTATCAAATAATAGTATAATGTCACAACTCTTTACATTATTTTTTATTCTAGTTTTTGGTTTTTCAGGAGTTTCTATTTCATCAAGATAGTTTATTTCATCTAAATTAACAAATTGGTCATCAATATTGTCTTTTAAAGGATCTTTTTCTTTTGATTTAATTGTATCTTTATTGGGTTGTGTTGAGGAGGTATCTGTTTTGTCTTGATCTTCCTTGGTTTCTATTGTTGGGCTATTTATTGTTTTCTCTTTGGCACTATCTAATTCTTTTGACTTGGCTATTTGAGTAAGTATATGTTTTTTAGGCTCTGGAGTAATCACTTTAGCCTTTTTAATAGCATTCAATCTCTTTAAAACTTCACTTTCATCTTCGTAGTCTTCTGTTTCATTATCTTCATTTTCAATTTCACCATTTTTATCTTTCAAACTATCACTTAACTTATCCATAGATATATTTTTTCTATGTCCTTTTAAGTTGTCTATAATTGAAAAATAGAGTTTTTCTTCTTCATTGGTGAGATTTAATGGAGTTGTATCTAATAAGTCAAATTGTGCTTGTCCTTTAATAAAAAGATGGTAAGATCTATGTATATTCATTATTGCAGCATCAGCAATCTTGTGCTCCCTTCTTTCGCATATTTCTGTAGCTATTCTCTGACTATCTTTTAAGAGATAATGTTCTTTAGAAAAAGGGTCGTTTCCTACAACTGTTTTAAGTTCATCAATGTAATTATTAGTTCTAGTGTAGAAATCATTGCCAACTCTAGCTAATGTACTATTTGCACGCTCTTTTTTCTGTATTTTTCTTAATTTCTGAAAAAAATCGTCCAAAATCAACCCTCTTTTTAAAATATTGTAATGCCTATTAAACATCTCTTAAATAAATGAACTAAGTGAATTATTAATTAATTCAATTTTTAATTTAGTTAAAATTAATTAATTTGATTCAAAAAGAATATAAAAAGTTATTAACATTATTCTTTGTTAATATATATCTATATATCTTGAAAATATGAAAAATTCATGAAAAATAGCTAAAGTAATAAAAGGTTATTCGCCTACTTTTTTAACTAGTTTAATTTTTCATTTTTCAAAATCCATGTTTATTGATTATTTTTTTTAGTATACTTATTTATTCTTCGTTTTCTATTCTTGGAGCAAGTAGGAAACTAAGTTCACCGTCTTCAGATACCATTCTAAGAACTAAAGTCAATGGCATATCATTTCCGAGTTTGATTATTGCCATGTCAGAAAATTTATCTGCTTTAAGCATTTCTCTAATTTTTTCAAGTGAAAAAACAGATTTAGCATCTATTGTGATTTTTTCTCCATGAATATATTCGATATTTGCTTCTCCAAACTCACCTTCAGCAGATGCTTTAAAACGTTCACTATCAACTATTAAGGAAATCTTATCAGAAAATATGTCAATATCTTGTATCGAGTCTTTAAGAAGTGAAAAAGGAACTTCAAACTCTGTAGGGTAATCTAAATCAGGTGGACTTGGTGCTTCATACTCAATATCAATAAGTCTTATTTTAAACCTTCTTTTAGCTTCACCTTCAAAGGTAATTATAAAATTTCCTTCATCAAGAGACATTAAAACACGATTATCACTTTTAGATCGTTTTAATACTTTCATAAGCTCTTCAGTATCTATATTAATCTTTTCAGGCTCATCACAAACATATTCATCAAATAAAGATGCTTTTAATTCTAAATGAATAAATGTGATGTGACTACGGTCTAATGCATCTAATCTTAGTCCTTCACTGTCGGTCTGTATCTGTACTTCATCAACGATTGATGAAATAGCGTCGAAACTTGTTTTTAATATACTAGGGTCACTTAATTCGGCTTTAAACATTATTAAACCATCCCTCTAACATTGAGCTATATTTTATATTTATTTTATTTAAGGTATTAATATTTAAGGATTAATCTTGAAAATCTTTGATTTTTATACTAAAAATTTTCAAAGTCTTAAGTTAATGCTTATGAAAAGATTTTGCAAAATTCTATATTCTTTATATATTCTTTTAATATAAGATTAAAAAGTTAGATAAAAGTTTTCATCATTGTGAAATCAGTGTTATTTATCAAACTATTATTGAATATTAGTAAAATTCATATAATAAATAATGTTAGTTTTTCATCATATTTATATATTTTATTATTATTCAAGTAAAAACATTTTAATTAAATAAAAAAAATTAAAACTAATACAATTAATATTTAAATATTTAATATTTATATCTTCAATTCAAAATAAATGAATTAATATTAAACTTAGTATAATTATAAACCTAATATTATAAACCTAATATTGAAATTCGAGAATTATTACTTTTTTTTTAATTGTTATTTTTTAGTTGTCCTTAATTCCATTCTTCTTACTTTGTTTACTATTGTTTTTATTTTTAGTTTTATTTTTAGCTGAGCTATTTTTCCTTTTTGAAACATCTTCTTCATTATTTTCAAATTTTTCAAAGTCTTTCATAAATTTAAGTACTTTGTCAATAATAGCTATATTTAAGAGTTTCAGTACTGAAACTATAATAATTAATAATCCTATTAGGATAATAAATGCTCCTAGGAACCCTACTTCTCCAAAAGCAACATTATCTACAACTCTTTCGGAATTACTTGCTAAAATGTTCATACTTATTACTATTAGAACAAAACCAATTATTACTCCTATAATAGCTATTAAAGAATACTTTTTATTTAAATCTGATTTAATAAATAATACTATTTGATTAGATAAGGATATTTCTTTTTTATTTTCACTATCTGAATCCAGTTCATCATTAAAATCCTTATTATTATTAGTATTATTACTATTTTCTATCTTATTACTATTTTCTATCTTAGAGTCAATATCAAATATTTCATCGATATCCAGTTTCCTAAAAATACTTTTTTTTTCATTAGATTTAGACTCTTCATCTAATTCAGAATAATTCTCTTTATTTTTGGAATCATATGATTTTATTTCATTTTCACCTGATATTATTCTTTCTAATTCATCATCATGATTACTCAAATCAAACTTTTCAATATCTTCTTCATAAAAAGGCTTGTCAATTTGATTATCTAAATCATAATCATCATTATTTTCTTTGTCCTCGTCAGATGACTTATACTGAATTACCATTAAAATCCTCTACTAATTTTGATTATAAATTGAGTACATTATATTTTTTCTTAAGTATTTAACAAAAGCATTCATTATAATCGAAATGTCTAATTTATAGAATAGTTTTTAATCAAACTTCACTGGTTAAGTTAGAAAACCTTTGATTTCTCGTTTTTAAAGGGTTTGTTTCATAATACAAAAATATTAAACTATAATATGATAGTAAATAACTGGTTAAACTCATAGTTTACTATTTAATTTTACTAATATCTTTGATTTTAGTAATATTTAAAGGTGTTGCATTGATTAAACTTTAAAAAATAGTCAGAAACAAAATATAGAATAAAATAATATTAAATAAAGCATAGAATAATAGGATAATTTAATTAAATATCAATAAAAACATGATAATGTAATATAAAATATAATATGAAAGTTATTTAGTTTCTAACAGTTTATTTAATCTACATCTTTTGCTGTTTTTAATTAGTCGTATTCTCTCCAAGTGTTTCTACACTCAGTACATCTTAAAAATCTTGTTTCAGCCTCATCTGCACTTCTTGTTTGTCTAAGCCACCAAAAAGCTTTGGTATTGCCACATTCTGGGCATGTGACTTTGGTTGTAGGTAATGTATCTATTTCTTCTCCTTTCATTATTACACTGTCTTGTGATTCAATTTTTTCAGAAACAGCGTACTGATCAGCTTCTTTTTCTGATACATCTTTAGTAAATCCGCATTTACACACAAATTTACCTTTATTAGGAAGCATCATAGCTCCACATTTTGGACAAAATTCCATATTAACGCTCCAATATGTTAATTAATAATGTTATCAAATATCGTTAAACATAATAGTTAAATTTAATTATCTTAATTTAAATTTTAGTTAGGCTTATTCAGATTTACTTAAAGTTTAAAATGTATTTAATAGCATTTAATAGCTATTTGTAATTAATTCTAAAGTAACTTGTATTAGTAACTTGTATTAAATAATATTAATTATTAAGTAACTATTATTTATTATATTATTAAATTTATCAATGTAGTAATTAATATTTACCAATATAGATTAAATTAAACTCTATTTATATGTTACTCTTTTTATAAGATCATTACTTAAGTCATGAAGACATGTTCATGATTTGTATAATAACTTACATATATTTTATTTAACACTGTTTGCATGTTTTCTTCAGCTATTCATTTATTTTATTTATTTTACTAAAATAATCCTTTAAAATTTTGTTGTGGTCGAAAGCTAAACTTATTTTTTCTAAATCGTTGTATGAGAAAATATTAATATCTTTTGCATCACTATCAGCTTTCATCTCATTAAAATCTCCAGTTGCATTGTAGAATATTGTTATTGTATGACCTCTGGGATCTCTGTCATGTTTTGAATAAACTCCTTGAAGACTTTCTAAGTTTATGTTAATATTAGTCTCTTCTTTAGCTTCTCTAATAGCTGCTTCTTCCGTACTTTCTCCGTAATCAACAAAACCTCCAGGAATTCCCCAATAGTCTTTAAAAGGATCATTTTTTCGTTTAATTAAAATAAATTCACTGTTCTTGTTAATATTTTTATTATTTTCATTAAAAATCAAAATGTCTACAGTTATTGAAGGCTTTTTATAATTTTTCAATATTATCACCATTATCAATATTTTTATTTTTAGTTATTTCTATAATATTTCTTAATTACTTCTATATTTTTTAGTTGCTTCTATAATATAGTAGTAATCTCTAATATATACATAAATAAAAATATAATAATGCTAATATAGATTAAAAAGAGTAAAAATGAATTTGTAATGTAATAAACTTAACAATATAGAAATTCAATATTAATTTAAATAATAACTATTTGGAATAAACTAAAGATCATTTTCAAGTATTTTTTTAAATTCTTCAGTTTGTTCTTTTAATTTAGTTGAAGCCTTTAAAAGAGCATTTTTTGAAGATTTTTTTTGATTTGCTTTGATAGTTAGAATAGGTTCTCCGACGATAGGGTGATCAATACCATAAACTGCATATCTAACGCTTTCATCTTCCATTAAATATTTTCTAAGTACATTACATATGCTATGGCTTTCACCAGGCATTTTAATTTCAAGTTCAGTTTTAGTATTTTTTAAGGGTTCCATATCTTTCATAATCTTTCTCCTATCTTAATTTTTGGATTTAATGATTAATAATTAGAAATTATAAGCATTTAAAGCTAATTTAATTAACTTTTTCAAAATAAATAATATATGATTATAGTTTGCAATTACAAATTTGCATAATTAAATTATTAATTTTTAAAAATTGTATTTTAAGTTTTAATCTTTATTTTTTTGTGTATTTATATTTTATTGTAATAATATTTTGTATTATTTTAATACAATTTTTAATACAATTTTTAGTATAATTTTAGCATAATTTTAGCATAATTTTAGCTGAATTTTAATATCATTGTTTGTAACACGTTTAAAGCAAATAATTAGAAGAAATTAATCGTTTTTCTTTTCTATCACATACTTCACAATACAATTCTCCTTTTCTTTTTGTTTGAATCATATAAACCCGGCATTTAGTACACATTGCTTTTAAAACACCTAAATCTTTACTTGCAGTTGATAAATCTACATTATCTCCAACTATCTTAGTTATTTTTGCTTCGATTATGTCTCCAATCCTAAAAGCATCGATTAATTTCTCAAGATATCCTTTTTTTACTTGAGAAATATGAATAGCTCCCATATATGGTAATGCTAATTGGCGATTAGAACCTTTTAGTTTTTGAATCTCAACTTTAGCTCTTTGACCTCTTACATCGTTAATTTGACCATAAATAATGTCTCCTACTTCAAGTAACATTGGTGTGTTAGATTTAGGAACTATTGAAACTTTTCTATTGCTCTTATTTATTGAAACATTTCCAAAAATAGATGATTTGATTTGTCCTTCATCATCATATGTCCCTTCATCTGGTAAAAATTGTTCACTAACACCTAGAATTTCTCCAGGTATTACAAAATCCCCTGTTTTACTACTCATAATATCACCATTTAGTTGTGTACGTTCCATTCATTCAATAAACCAATTTAAATATTTTTATAAGTACAAACTTAATCTATGTATTAAATTGTCTTAAACTAATTAATATTCTTACACTGATTATATTCTTAATTAATTAAAATATTATTAAATTATTACTTAAGTTTAATAATAGCAGTTGCTATTGTTAATTGATAATAATAGATTTAATGATTATAGTATTTAAATTTCGATAATTCTTTAATTGAAAATAAATTGACTATATTTTTAATTGTTTAAAATTAATTTAATTAGTGAAAATAGCTAAAGTATAATCTAATAATCTAAAATAAGTTAGAATAAGTTAGAATAAGATAGAATAAGATAGAATAAGTTTTAATAGCTTATTCTATAATGAGTTAAATAGCTTATAATTAATATAATTTAAATTAACTTGAAAATAAGTTAGGATAAGTAAAATTAATAATAAATAATAATTAAGTTCTTGTTTGTTATGTATATTGATTTTAATTATTGTTCATATCTTTGATGGAATAGAATTTCGTCCAGTTGGTAGTCTTCCCATTTTCGTTTTTTTAAGACTATTTCTAATTCTTGAGGAGTAATTAAAGGTTTTCCTTCATACATATTTGAGTCATCAATAGCTATCCTTGGACATGCAGTTACAACAAAACCTTCTAAATCTAAATAGGGCATTAAAATATCTGGTGTAATGTTATCTACTAAAATAATAAATGCTTCCATTCCTGCATCATTTAAAGTGTTTTTTATATCTTTTGCAAGGTTCATACGATACTGCCCTTCTTTTGAAGATACAAGTATTCCCCATTTTTTTACTTCTTGTGCTATAGCTATTTTTCCAAATCTTATCCTAAGTATTCTATCTGCAAAATCACCAATATCATTAATAGTATTTGAATAAGGGTCAATAGCTATTGTAGGTGCATGTGTAAATAGATGGATTCCTAATGGATGAAAATTTCCACTTCCAATGAAAACATAAACCTCACCATCTAAATTTTTAATAGAGGAAAAATTACATCCAAGTACTTGACCTTTTCTTGTGTTTTTTGAGGATCCTATAACAATTTCTTTTCCATTATCTTCAAAAAAATCTTTAAATTCATCTAATAAATGTAAATGTTGGGTAGTTGTAGCTAAAACTATTTTGGAGTAATTTTTTAATATTTCAAGTGAAGATTTTAGAATTTCTTCTACTTTAACATCTGAATAACTTTCAATAAACATCGTTGGAATGTCATATTTTATTGGAAGAGGAGTATGAGCATAATGAATAAGTAAATCCACAATACCTTTCATTTTACTGTCTGATACATCACACGCTCCAAAACAAGGGTCTCCAGATATTATAACATTAGCACCAGTCTCTTTTTCAATACTTCGACCAATAGATGTTGCTTGAATTTTAAGCCCTTCTGGAAATTGAAGACCAATATTTTGAGCTTTAATTGCTTTTATTTTATGAATAACTTTCTCTAAATCCATATTATATAATGACATACAACTACCTTGATTTAATACTTACTAAACTCTAATCAAATTTTAAACAAGAATATCTACAACTGGTTTACTATCAATAATGTCTAATTTAGCAAGAGTTAATACATTAACACCTGTTTCATTTTTAACACGTTGTTTACCTTCATATTTTTCAACAATAGCTATTACATCTTGTACATTAGCTCCTCTTTCTTTTAATGATGATATTGTGGCAACAAGAGTTCCACCAGTACTTACAACATCGTCTATCACGATTATGTTGTCTTCAGAGTCAATAAAATTAATATAAAGATTTTGTTTACTATATCCAGTTTCTTGAAACACAGAAGTTTCTCCAGGAAGCCCATATTCTCTTTTTCTAATTACAACGAAAGGAATATCGGTTTCAAGAGATAATGCAGTTGCTAAATGAATTCCCATAGCTTCAATACAGACAATTTTATCAATATCTTTCAAATCAACCTTGTCTTTTACAATTGCTACAAGTTCTCTTAAAACATCTGGAACCATTTCAGGAATTCCATCAGTAATTGGATTAACAAAATAATCATAATCTCCTTTTTTTATAACTGGAGAAGCTTCTAATGACTTTTTTAAATTCTCTAACATTCTTTTAATTCCCAATTGATCTAAAATCCATCGCTCTAATAATAATACTAAATAAAATAATATATCCTAGATATATAATCTAATACTAAATATCCATGTAATCGTTATGATTTAAATTTGATTAATAGTTATAATTATTATTTACATTGAATTAATAATATATTTACATTAATTAATAATTATTATAATTAGAAACACTAATTAATTAAAACAATTAAATATATTAAATTAATAAAAAATTTATTAATTAACTATATAAAATTAATACTATATTTAATTATTGATAATTTAATCATTACAATATTTAATTTAATAGGTGTATAATTTAATAGGTGTATTGATTCATTTAAGATATTTTATTAATTTTTAAGTATTATGCTTAAATATATTTAAAAATATGGCTATACAAATAACAATAACTAAAATGGATACAACTCTTATAAATAAAGTATAACTATTATATTAATCTATTTATTCATTAAAACATAGTATAACTATTATAATAAATCTATTTATTCATTAAAACATGGTGATGGAATGTTAGGGAATTTAGGGGAAAATCTTACAAATACTATGAAAAAATTAGCTGGAATGGCGGTTATTGATAAAAAAACAATAAAAGAAGTTGTTAAAGATATTCAAAGAGCTTTAATTCAATCAGATGTCAATATCCAACTTGTTTTAAAATTATCCAAAACTATTGAGGATAGGGCTTTAAATGAAAAGCCACCTAAGGGTATAACTCCAAGAGAACATGTAATAACTATTGTTTATGAGGAAATGGTTAATTTACTTGGTGAAAAATCACATGAATTAAATATTGATGATAAACCGTTTAAAATAATGTTTTTAGGGCTTCAAGGAAGCGGTAAAACCACTACAATTGGAAAATTAGCTAGATTTTTGCAGAAAAAAGGTTATAGTCCAGCTATTGTGTCAACAGATACATGGAGACCAGCAGCTTATGAACAACTTAGACAATTAACTGAAGAATTAAATATTTCATTATATGGAGATCCGAATAACAAAGATGCACTTGATTTAGCTGAGAAAGGTCTTAAAAAGTTTAAAAATCAGAAGATAATCATATTTGATACAGCAGGAAGACACAAAGATGAAGCTGATCTTTTAGAAGAAATGGAAAATTTATCTTCTATCATAGATCCTAATGAAGCAATACTTGTTATTGATGGAACAATAGGTCAACAAGCACATGATCAAGCTAATGCATTTGCAAAAACCACTGATATTGGTTCAATCATTGTAACAAAACTTGATGGTTCTGCGAAAGGTGGGGGAGCATTATCTGCAGTTGCTGAAGTTGGAGCTCCTATAAAGTTCATAGGAACTGGGGAACGGTTAGACGATTTTGAAGTATTTGATCCTGAAAGATTTATTTCACGACTTCTTGGAATGGGAGATATTAAAACTTTAATTGAAAAGGCTGAAGAAGTTATAGATGAAGATGTAGCTGCTGAAACCATGAATGCAATGCTTAGTGGTAAATTCACAATTAAAGACATGAAAAACCAGTTTGACATGATGGGTAAAATGGGACCTGTGCAACAAGTAATGAACATGGTTCCAGGGATTGGTGCTAAAATCCCTAAAGAAGCTAGAAAAATGACTGAAGGCAAGATTGACAAGTATAAAATTATTATGAGTTCTATGAGTATCTATGAAATGGAAAATCCAAAGGTCATTAAAAAGTCAAGAATTACAAGAATAGCTAGAGGTGCAGGTGTGAGAAACGAAGAAGTCAAAGAACTCTTAAAGTATTTCAACAGTACTAAAAAAGCAATGAAAGGAATAGGAAAACGAGGAGGTGGAGGTGGAATAAATAGATTGGTGAGCCAATTCATGAAATAACTAATAATTGATAGTTATAGATAAATAACTAAAGAAATAGCTAACTGGATAACTATAAAGAAATATCTACGAATTAGATAATTATTAATAAAATAGTTATTAATTAGTAAATATTAATTGAATAGCTATTAAAATACCTATAATTGCATAAATATTCTCATTTTATATTTTTTTAAAAAAGGAAATTATAATCCGTTATTTTTCTCATGCAATAGCTGAATTAGAACAGGGAGTAGTAGAACATATAGTTGATAATTTAAATTTAAGTGATCATGAAAAATATTTTCTTAATAATGAAATGATAGATTTAGCTGAGAAATATTTAGAAGAAAAAATTATCAGCAAAAAATATAGGATGATGCTTTGCACATTGCAATTACCACTGTTATTGGTGTTGATGTATTACTAAATTGGAATTTCAAGCATATAATTAATTTAAATAAAATTAAACTAATTTAATGCTCTCAATATCAAAGGATGATATAATATATTAGAATTAAGAACTCCATAAGATGTTTCTCTAACTTTATATTTCTAAAAGCATTTATTATACTTAGAATAGCTTATTTCTGGAAATAGCTTTTGATCAAACTTTTTTTAAAAGTTTGTTTCATATTTCTAAATAGCTTTTCCTTTGCATTAGTAATATATTTTCCTATATAGCTATTATTAACATAAAACTTAACAATTTACCCAATTACCAACAATAACTCTTTTATTCTTATTATTTTTTAAATTATAACTTATAAACAAGAATCATTAACACCAAAAATAAGAAAAAGAAAGCCACAAACCCCTTAAAAATTGAAAAAGTCTAGGGCTCTAAAAATATATGAATAACAATCATAATGTTAAAATATTTTAAGATATAAGGAGTAAATTTAATGGTCAAATATTCTAAAGAAACAAATGAAATTATTGAAAAAATAGGTGAATATTATGAGGAAAATGATAATTTCCAATTCTTACAGGAGATCTTCCATAATTCATTGATTAGTTAATTGATAATTATTGGCTTATATTGTGATGATAAAGCAATATTAAGTTAAAATAAGGATTATTATTTAGTTTATTGGGTTTTAAGTGATTTATCTTTGTTGATTATTTTTTAGTAAAGTTTAATAATCTTTGTGTTGAAATATGACTTCATGCATTAATGACTT
>NZ_LWMT01000250.1 GCF_001639265.1 Methanobrevibacter filiformis | reverse complement strand
TTTCTTTTTTAACCATCTTTTTTAAACAAACATCCTCCTCATCATCAAGCTCTACTCTTCTCTGTTTCATATAGTATAATATGAATATCATCATATATAAATATTTTAAAATTAAGTTGTCATGACACTAGGTTCTGGCCTTTGGGTAAAATTTATACTTTTTCTTTAATTTGCTTCTATTATTTTTGTTTCTAATTTTATTATGTCTATAAATTCTGATTTTTGATTTTCATATTTTTGAAAATAAGACCAAGCAATAATATCAATAATTTGCAGCCCGTTCCACTCATGAGAGTAGCTATGAAAAATTTTCAATTTGAGCTCATTTTTTAAGCTCAATTTTTTCTCAAAATATTTATTAAATATTTCCATGTCTCTGGTATTTGCTTTGGATCTATCAATTCTAACTGTTAAATTGGAATTAATTTTCAAATGTTCTGCTAAAATTCCTACTAATTTATTGTAAAGCTTATTTTTATCAAAATCATTATAATATTTTCTTTTATCAAAAATAACTGTGTATATTTTGGAATTTGTTTTATTAAGTTTTTTTAATAATTTCAGATGAACATGCATATCCTTTTATTTCATTAATATTTTTTAACTCTTTCTTGAATTTGTTTCTTCGCATGTTTTTTATGATTCTATTTAATTCATTGGTATTTTCTACTAAAATTGCAGAAATTACAATGTACTTGGAACCTTTTATTCCCAAGTCTCCACTTTCATCAATGAATAAATATTTCATATTATCAACTAATTTTATTATATGATCTTATTTCTTTTATTTTATATTCAAGAAATACATTTTTAATATGAATTTATTCTTTTTTATTAATTAATTTTTTGTTTTAAATATACCTCCCCGAAAAAGAAATTTTTTTGCAGTGAATTTACCTATTAAATGTTGTTTAGCAATATAATTGAACAAAATAATAAAAAACAGTAGAATATGAATAATAGTACTAATAAATTAGAAAAAATATTGTATTCTCCCAATTAATCAACTAATTAATTAGTTAAATTAAATAATAGAACATAAAAATAATAGAAATAAAAAAATAATAGAAATAAAAAAATAATAGAAATAAAAAAATAATAGAAATAGAAAAATGAATAGGAATAAAGAGATAGATTAAAAATCTATCCGAAGAGAGCACCTAATCCAGCTGCTGCTTCTTCCTCAGTTGCTTCTTCCTCTTCTTCCTCTTCTTCTTCCTCTTGAGCAGGAGCTTCAGCTGCTACAGGAGCTGCTGCGGGAGCTGCTGCGAAAGTACTAGTTTCAATAGCTTCTTCAATATCTACATCTTCTAAAGCTGCAATTAAAGCTTTGATTCTAGTATCGTCTGCAGTTAATCCAGCTGCATCAATAATTTTCTTCACATTTCCTTCATTAATATCTTGATCTGCACTGTGTAATAACATTGCTGCATAAATATATTCCATGTTTTCACCTTGTATATTATTAAATTATTAATGTGTTTTATCACATTTTTTAATATCTAAGTTAAATATTTAGAACCATTGAGGTTTAAATAGCCAATAATGGTTTTTAAATAAATCAAACTCTTAAATCCTTAATTTTAAGATTAAATTAAATCTTAGATAGAGTTTAGATAAAGCTTAGCCGAAAAGAGCACCAAGACCTGCTGCTGCTTCCTCTTCGGTTGCTTCCTCTTCTTCTTCCTCTTCAACAACTTCTTCTTTAGGAGCATCACTTGGAGCTGCTACAGCTGCTGTTGGACGATTAGCAAGTAAATCAGATACTTTTTCACTTAAAGCATCTTCAGATCCTGAAATCGCTGATGCAATAGCTAATAATTGAGATTGAGCTAAAGCAAGTAAAACATCTGTGGTTTCATCAGTAACAATAGCTGCGTTAACTCCTAAGTTAAATGCTTTGCTGTGAGCATTACCTATAATAGCAGAGATAGTTTTTGTTGTAGGTATAGCTGCATTAACAGATAAATTAAATGCACCAGTAAATGCAGCTCGAACATTTGCTAAGGTTTGCTCTTCATCAATTGTTAAAACATCAGAAGTGTAAATAGATTCTTCTTCAAACACTGCTCTAAGATCAATTCCTACTTCCATAGGAAGAATGTCTAGTCTGGTTAAAGTACTTGCTACTTCACGAGAAACAACTTCTCCAGCTTTAACAATAACATGATCTTTGTTAATTACGATTTTTCCTTTATCAATCTTTGCTGGAACTCCAACTTGCTGAAGTTCACCTAAAAATGGACCTGGTTCAAAACCAGTGTCACCTGCAGGAACAATTATATCAGATCCAGCTGTTGACCCTGCTTTAGCAGGAGCTGCAGTCTTACTATCCTCTAAGATTTTATAAAGTCTAAAAGGATTTAATTCTGTAAAGACTATTGCTGGTTGCCCTTCCATGAAAGGAGAAAGCTCTATAACTTTTTCTTTATTAGACTCTTTAAAAGCAAGTTCCATGAGATTCTTTTTAGACATTCTAATTAAAGCTTTGTCTTTTAAGCTTTGTCTCATTTTTTGCATTTGTCTAGATGGAATATTAAGTAAATCAACAATACCTATTACATCATGAGAGTTTATTAAATCTTTAAGGTCTCGAACCTCATCCTTTTTCCATTCAGCAATGTGAGCCATTAAATCACCCTCACTACTGAACCCATTGTTGTTTTAATAAACATGGATTTTATCTGATTTCTTCCTTTCTCTAAATTGTGATCTAAGACTGTGAGAACCGCATCAATATTCTCAGCTATATCATCGTCTGACATAGTTTGTACACCAACTAAAGTTTGGATAGTTGCCTGGCTTTTAACACCAATTTTAACTGTAGATTGTAACCTTGCAATTAAAGGTTCAACTTTAATACCTGCAGGAACAGGTTTAGGCATTTTTTTCCTTGGACCTAAAACTGGACCTAAGAATCTACCTACAAGTGGCATCATATCTGCTTGAGCTACAAAGAAATCATATTGATTAGCTAGCTTTTTAGCTTGCTTTCTATCTTTACCAATTTCTTCAAGCCCTTCTTTAGTTATGACAAGATCTATACCAGCGCTTTTAGCTGAAACCGCCAATTCCCCGTCAGCGATAAAGCCGATTTTCACGTCTTTACCACGTCCTTTAGGAAGAGAAACTTCCTCATCAAACCGATTTTCTGGTTTTCTGACATCCAAATCTTTGATATTAATTATAACATCAATAGATTGTGTGAAGTTTCTCGGCTTGGATTCATCTTTAGCCTTCTTCACTGCTTCTAATATTTCTTGTGTCATATAAATCCTCCAGGAACTTTAATTAAAGCTCCCTAAATGGATATTCATCAGTTCATGAGTAGTTGAATTAACTAATAATTGCTAACATCTAATAGCTAAAAATATTAAGATCTAATAGCTATTAAAATAGTAGCATTCAAGTTAAATAAAACAATCACATGAATTAAAAAACAATATATCAACTACATATCCAATTAAAGTATAATTAAGTGTAAATTTAAAAAATATTCAAAACTAGAATATTAAATATAAACTATGGATTATACTACATTGATATATTATGTAGAATCATCTACATTGCATATAAACGTAACAGTCATCATAAATTTTTATAAATATCACTATTTACAAAACTTAATAATTTATTTAATATAATTATATTTTAAGATATATAAATATAAACCATATTTTAGAATATTTAAATATAAACCATATTTTAGAATATTTAAATATAAATTAATATAAACTATATTTTAGAATATTTAAATATAAATTAATATAAACCATATTTTAGAATATTTAAATATTTTTATCTTGTTTTTATTTAATAATGTTGATATAATAGATAGTATTAATTTTAAATGATTAATAAGTAATAAAATACTTAATCATCTTATTCAACTAAAATACTATCATATTCTCCAGCATCAACTGCTTTTTGTGTGTCACGTGGGTCTTTCCCGTCTACAGTAATACCCATACTTACACAAGTACCCATTACTTCTTTAGCACCTTGTTTGTAGCTGTTTGCAAGTAATGAATCGAATTTCATCCTAGCTATTTTTAATGCTTGTTCTACAGACAAATCAGCGATTTTATCTAAACCAGGGTCTTGAGAAGCTTTCTCTATTTTAAGTTCATCCATAATCAATGCAGTTGTTGGAGGAGTACCAATTTCAATTTCAAATTCTTTAGTATCACCATCAATTATAACCTTAACAGGTACTTTCATACCTTTAAAGTCAGCAGTTTTAGAGTTGATCCCTTCAACTACTTGCATCATATTAATACCAAATGGTCCAAGTGCAGGTCCAAGTGGAGGACCTGGAGTTGCAGTTCCACCTTCTATAAGAATTTCAACAGTACTTTTAGCCATTAGTCAGCCTCCTTTTGAATAATTCTAATTTGATCAGCTTTAACAGTAACAGGAATAGGAACAGCTGCTTCAATTAATTCCAAAACAACTTCTTCACGAGATTCATCAATACGAACCACTTTTGCCCGTTCTCCTTTGAAAGGACCTGAAATAAGTTCCACAATACTTCCTTTTTTAATAGAAGATATAATTGGTTCTGGTTTTAAGAATTTTTTGACTTCATCGAAACTAATGATATTTCCATTATTATCTGCACCCTTACCTTCAACAACACCACGAAGGTGAGGAATTTTCAATGCAGGATTCTGCATATCAATTTTTGTTGAAGATTCAACTAACACATAACCTTTTAAGGATTCAGGTACGATAATAGCAGTTATGCCGACTCCACTTTCATTGGCTTTTCTAGCTAACAACCTAGCCACATTTCTCTCTTGACCTGCAGAAGTCTTAAGAGCATATATGGAATTTTTTAAATCTTCCATGTATAAAACACCTTATACTAATTAAAATCTAATCCAATTAATTATAAATTGCAATTAATAAGCTAAATAATGTTATTATTTAATTGAACCCAAATACTAATTCTATCAAACGAATAGTAATTTAATAGATTCTCATAACAACTTAACAAAGATAATTAACAATTCAATTAACTAATAAAGTTTAATTTAATCACAATATCATATAATACTTTAATTAATTCTATAAATAAACCAATAAGTGAATATCAAATAAATAATAACTCAATTAAAAGATTTAAATAAAAACAGAATCATTATAAAATTAATATAATATTACAATACATTTGTACTTTGACTTAACCTATATATATATTTTAATAATTAAAAAATAATAATTAAAAAAAATTAAGTATGAAAAAATATAGATTAAGTATTAAACTATATTATTAATAGCAAAACAACTTCAATAGCTAAACAATTTTAATAGCTAAAAAACTAATTAATAGCTAAACAATTTTAATAGCTAAAAAACTAATTAATAGCTAAATAACCTAACTAAGTAAAATAGGCAGTTTATTAATCTAAAATAAAGAATTTAACTCACAAATAAGTTATAATAAATTACAATTAAATTAAACACCTGCTAATTGAGCTATTAAAACAATAACGAAACCAATAACTCCTATGATTGCTATTCCAATTGCAGTAATCTTTGAAAAGTTAAGATATTCTTCCGTAGTTGGTTTTTTTGCTACTTTTAACACTCTTTTACATTGTTTTAGAAAACTATTAACTGATTTTTGAATATTCATGAAAATTCCCTGTTATATTTAATAATAAGTTTAAATAAAATACCTAAGTTTAATTAATCCAAATATTAATTAAATAAATAATAACTTGAAAGTTATTGATTAACAAATTTACTAAAATAATATTGATTTAAAGTTATTTATTATTTAAAAGCTATTTATTAATAAAATTATTAAATAATAAATTTAGGATTTATATATTTATATTTTATAAGAGTTATATATTTTTCCATTGCTACAATTAGATTTGTTATTTAACAAACTAATTTATAACTAATAAATGATACTTAATAGTTTTATAAAAATTGTAAAAGTTTAGTAATATCCTAAATAATATCCTAAAAATTAATAAGAAACATAGATAATAGTTAGGAAAGTAGATAATGGTTAAAAAAAGTAGCTATTGAGTGTTTAGCTGTTAAAAATAAATTATAAATTAAATCATACAATAATTTAATTTATTGCTACTTCAATTATCAAACAAGAAGTACTAAACTTAATTAAATTATTATCAAAATAAGTTATCTAAATTAAAATAAATAATGTTTAATTTAAAATAAGTTATCTAAATAACCTATCTAAATAATTTAACTAAATATTAAATATATTTAACCAATTAATTTAATTTAAAAATTCTTTGAAGAATTCTAAAATGATCCATCAAGGAAGTCTTCCAAAGGATCTATTGCTACAGGAGCATCCTCATGTTCAGGAACATCAAGATTATCATCTAAACGTTCTGGTTTTTCAAAGTACATACTATGTGACTTGACTCCAGCAACAACAATAGTGGTTCTTATTACATGTTGTAAATCATCATCAATTTGAGCTCCCCAAATGATGTTAGCTTCAGGGTCTAGTTTATCAGCAATAGTTTGTACAATTTTTTCAGCTTCATGCAATGTAAGATCTGAACTACCTGATATATTGATAAGTGCTCGTTTAGCATCAGATATATCAAGATCAAGTAATGGACTATTGAGTGCTTCATGTACAGATTCTAATGCTCTGTCTCCAGAGTCAGATTCTCCCATACCAATCATTGCCATGCCAGAACTTTTCATGATGCTTTTAATATCGGCAAAATCCAAACTAACTAATGCTTTTTTAGAAATAAGTTCGGTTATACCTTTAACAGCCCTGCCTAAAATTTCATCTGAAACCATGAAAGCCTTACCTAAAGGAAGATTCGGTGCAACTTCTAATAACTTGTCATTAGGTATTACAATTACAGTATCCGCATTTTCCTGAAGTTTTTTAAGACCTTTTTCAGCATTCTCACGTCTTCTGATTCCTTCAGCTGAAAATGGCATGGTTGCAACAGCAACAGTCAATGCTCCTGCTTTTTTAGCTAACTTAGATATGATTGGTGCAGAACCAGTTCCAGTTCCACCTCCAAGCCCACAAGTTACAAAAACCATGTCAGCTATTTCAAGCTCATCTTTAATCAGATCTTCGCTTTCTTCAGCACATTCTTCTCCAACATCAGGTTCTCCACCAGCACCAAGACCACCACAGGTATTTCTACCAATTAATAGCTTTTTTTCAGCATTACTGTAATACAAATCTTGAGCATCCGTATTTACAGTTATAGTCTCAGCACCATCAATACCAATTTCGTTTAATCGTGAAACAGTATTGTTACCTGCTCCACCAGTACCAACGACGAAGATTCTAGCTTTACTTTTTTTTATAGCATCTATTAAATCATCATCGAGGTCAGCGGAGATTTTTGCAGGACGTTTATTATCTGTCCTTTTTTCCGATTCCTTTATCGCATCATCTATAAATTTCACTTACTAACCCCACATTATAATATATTATAAGATATGTACAAACTTATATTTAAATGCAACGGTTAAACCATTACATTTACATAAAATTGTTAGAAAATTTAATGAAATATTGAAAAAGTTTAACTACAAAGAAATATTAGTTTGTTAATAAGCTTACAAATAAGTAGTTTTAAATAACCTAAAATTTAATAATCACAATAGCAAAATTACTACTGAAAATCAATCAAATATCTTAAGGTCTAGGCATTGCAATTATTTCATGGATTTTCATGTCAAATACATTAGTCATGTTTGCAGGAGTTAAAATAGCTGCAGAATCAAGACCATGCGCATTTCCACCAATAGCTATTATTTCTTCACCAACAGGAATAAGCCCTGCATCAGCTAACATGATACTAATTTCAGCACAGACTTTAATGCCCTGTGAAAACATTCTAAAGCTTGCAGCTATTATTTCTACTGGAGTAACACCACCAAACTTATTAGATATTCCCCTTCCAACACCACTTAAAGCATGAGATCCTACAAAAGTTAAAATTCCTCTTTTTTCAAGTTCTACTCGCTTATCCTCACTTATTTCAAGATTATTTTTATCTCTAAATCCTGCATGATGAGTTACATTGATAATTTTCACCCCATCAATAACATCATCTAATTTTAATGCTGATTCACCTGAAACAGATGCAATAGCTATATATTTAATATTAGATCCTTCTAATCTACTTTTAACCAATTTAATAAGTTCATCAGTATTAGATTCCCCAGGTTTTTCAAAATATGTAACTGATTTTTCCATAATTAATTCCTCAATATATAATATTTGATATAACTACCTATTAATAACATAAAACCAAACAATTTAATAAACCAAACAGTTTAATAAACCAGCGAGTTTAATTCAAGTAAGATTTAAATAAAACTAATAAAATTCCACAAATATAAATTAACTCACAAATTAACTTCAAAAGCCAACTAACTCCACAAACAATATTAAAATACAAACTAATCCACAAACAAATTGAATTGTAAGTTAAATTAGAAATTAAATTAACATGATATTTTATTTCGATATTAGGCAAAATAACAAGCTAATAGCTAAGAATCAATAGCATAATAGTATAATAATTGCTTAAAGCTGAAATTATAAGTAAAGACAACATATATAAATTACATTGAATAAAGTGATTAAATTAAGTTCATTTAATTCAAAATATAATCATCTTTTGATTACTAATTATTATCTAATCATAAGTATTATTTAAGATATGCCTTATTTTCATTAAAATAAAATAATATTCAATAAACATAATCATAAACAATAAATTTTTTATAAGTTAAAGACAAATATGACTAATTATATTAATTATATCAACTATGCATAATTAGTTTAAACAAAAACCCGATTAATATATTTAATAAACAAGATACTAAAAGAGTATAATACTAAAAGAGTATTAATAGGAACTATGGATAGTGAAAGCAATTATCTAAATATGAAACAAACTTTTAAAAAAAGTTTGATCAAAAGCTATTTCCAAAAATAAACCATTTTAAGTATAAGGAATGCTTTTATTAATATTAAAATTAATTATAAAACAAAAAGATATTAATTAAAAATTAAATGAGGTTAAATAATGAATACATTTGATTTTCTTCTAAAAAAAAGGCAATCTAAACCTAGAATTTCTGGATTAACCATGGTTTTAGATAAAGGACTTGGAATAAAAACAGCGGAAGACCTAGTGGATATTTCTGGAAGTTATATCGATTTAATGA
Organism: Methanobrevibacter filiformis; assembly: GCF_001639265.1. Classification (GTDB taxonomy): domain Archaea; phylum Methanobacteriota; class Methanobacteria; order Methanobacteriales; family Methanobacteriaceae; genus Methanacia; species Methanacia filiformis. Next base: position 5,969 of record NZ_LWMT01000250.1, on the reverse strand, counting down.
AGTTTGGATGGGGAACCATAATATTACATGATAAAGAAATTATAAAAAACAAAATAGCTATGTATAACTCATTTAATATTACTGCATATCCTGGTGGAACATTATTTGAAATAGCTTATAGGGAAAATAAAATACCTCAATATTTTGAGGAAGTTAAAGATTTGGGATTTAAGGCAATTGAAATATCAGACGGAAGTACTACTATTTCAAATGAAGAAAAGCTAAAATATATTAAAGAAGCTAAAAATAAAGATTTGTATGTTTTATCAGAAGTAGGTAAAAAAAATCCAAATGAGGATTTAGATATAAACATTAAATCTCGAGTTAAATCAATAAATGAAGAAATCAAGGCAGGATCTGACATTGTTATTGTTGAAGCAAGAGAAGGTGGAAAAAACATCGGAATTTATGATGCAAATGGAGTAGCTAAAGAAGATGAGGTTGATTATATTCTAAAGAATGTAACAGAACCAGATAAAATACTTTGGGAAGCACCTAATAAAGATCAGCAGATATTTTTCATTTTAAAATTCGGTCGAGATGTTAACTTAGGAAATATATCTACAAACGATGTAACATCCCTTGAAACATTAAGATGCGGTCTTAGAGGAGACACTTTAGGGAAAATATAATAGAAATAAAGAATAGAATACATACTAACTAAATAATATGATAACTAATTATATAGTAACCAATTAATATGATAACTGATTACATGAATAAGAATAATGCCAATAGCAAGACTAAAAATATATTTATTGATAATTATAGGATCATACCTATTGAAACAGGATATATTGAGCCAAATGAAAATTTAGATAAGATATTAAATCCTGCAACAGAAGTCATTGAGGAAAATGATTATTTAGTAATTGCTGAAACACCAATAGCTATTTCACAAGGACGAGTAGTTGATGAATCACAGTATAGACCTGGATTTTTAGCTAAATTCTTAGCTATTATTTGGAGTAAATATCTTTGGGGCTATGTCTTCGGTCCAATTCTTAAAATAAAAAAGAGAACCATAGACAATCTTAGAAAACTTCCTCCAGAAGCGTCTGCACATAAAGAGGTTGTTTTAAAATTGTATGGACTGAAACATGGACTGAAACCTGCTTCAGAAGCAGGTATTGATTTGAGTAATGCTCCAGGAACCTATGTCTCACTACTTCCAGAGAATCCTAGCAAAATAGCTAAAGAAATAGCTATTAAAATTAAAAAAGAAAAGGGAATTGATGTTAAAGTTCTTATTGTAGATACTGATGCTACTTATAAATTAAGAAATACTTATTTTACAGGTTTACCTGAAGCATTAGCTCCTATTAAACTAAATGGAGGTGTTTTTGCTTATATTTTAGGTCAGCTTAGCGAAAACATTGGTCCTACACCTATCGGAGCTTCCTCTGATATACCAATAGTCACAGCTTTAGAAATAGCTAATTTGTCTGAGAAGTATCAGAAAACTTTAGAAAACAATATGGAAACATTTTATAGTATGAAGAAAATTTTAGGTTCTGGTGAAAGTAACAATGAAACTATAACTATAGAAATGTTAAATTCAATCATACATACTCCTGCTGTAATAATACGGAATAAATGAGTATAAAATACTAAAAAAGCAATATTAAGAAATATTGAAAATAACATGATTCTATTCAAAAAATTTATATACTATTAGAAACATAGTAAATAAACTAAATAAATAACTTAAAAAGTAATACTATATTACACGAAAATTATTATTTAAATTATGATTAGTAAATATTAATTTATGATTATATATTCCTGTCTAAATCATTAATTATATATTCTATAAAAATCATAAGTAATAGTATTAAATAAAATAATTTTTACAAATAACATAATTAATAACTATTTATATTAAGTTTTTAAAAAGGATTCTAAATTAATTATTTTTTGTAATATGCCACTATTATCTATTTACATTTATAATACTTATTATCTGTTGTATTAAGAGGAAGATATATGTTAAAAGAACCATTAGTTCGAGAATATTTAAATGACATCATTGAAGATGAGAACCTTGTTATTGTTCAATGTCTTTTAGATGGAACAAATACTGACGAAGAAATAGCTGAAAAAACCAATATCAAGTTAAATATTGTTAGAAAAATACTATATAAACTTTATGATTCTGGTCTTGCTAGCTATAAACGAAGTAAAGATCCTGAAACACAATGGTACACTTATGCTTGGAAATTTGATTCTGAAACCATTGTTAATCATATTGAAGACAAGTACAAAGAACATATTGACAAACTAAAAGTATTACTTGATTTTGAAGAAAATACTATGTTCTTTACTTGTGAAACAAAACATCAAAGGTTTACTTTCGATGAAGCATCTGAGAATGGGTTCATATGTCCAGAATGTGGTGAAGAAATCAAATTTGAAGAGAATAATAGTATCATAAAAAGGATTAAAGAAGAAATTACAAATTATGAAACCAATTACAATGCACTTAAAATGAAAAATGCAAAGTAATTTGAATTGTTTATTTCCTATTTCTATTAATTAATCTTTATATTAAATTATAATATACATACTAATAACTATTTTTAAAATCCATATTAATTTATTATAATAATTACTTACTAATAAAGATTATCTGCTAAATAAAGATTATACTCTATTTTTAAAAGTTTTCTAAAAGGATTAAACTGTTTTAGGACAATAATATGAATACTTACAAAATAATTGATATTTTAAAAAAAGAAAATACTCCAGAATGGGTCATTGACCACTCTAAAGCAGTTTATGAAAGAACTAAAGAAATATCTGAGAATTTTAATGTTGATGAAGAACTTATTAAGCAAGGAGCTCTTTTACATGACATTGGAAGATCAAGAACCAACACAATAAGTCATGGAATTATTGGATCAAAGATAGCTATTAAATATGGATTTGGAAAAGAAGTTGCAAATATAATTGAAAGACATATTGGATCAGGAATTCCAAAATCTGAAGCTATTGAATTAGGTCTTGGTGAAAAAGATTACATTCCTTTAACATTAGAAGAAAAAATTGTTGCTCATAGTGATAATCTTGTAAACGGATCTGAAAATGTTGACTTGGAATTCGTGATTAAAAAAATGAAAAACACAGTTCAAAATCCCGAATACTCAATAAAAAGACTTAAAAAATTGCATGAAGAACTTTTTATTTAAAAATCAACATAATTAAAAAGTAAGATGTTTAATATATTACTAATAAATATAAACCCATATTTTAATACAATGATAATTTTCAATACTATTACTAAATAAATTAATAGTAATAATAAATTAATAATAATATTACTAAATAAATTAATAGTAATAATAAATTAATAATAATATTACTAAATAAATTAATAGTAATAATGAATTAATGATAATAATAATAATACTAAATATAATAGTAATTAATTTTGATAATAGTCGAGGCAATTTATGAAAGTCATATGTTCAAGTGAAGAATCATTATATCGACCAGAAGTAGTTAGATGGAGAAATAGGATGGAATACATGAAAAGCCCAAGTGATGTTGTTGTGGTTCTTCCATGTAGTATGAAAAAGCCTTACTCCAATTCTAAATCACATCAAATATTTAAAAAAGCTACTAAAGGCTTTCAAGAACTTATATTAACTTCCCCTTTTGGAATATGTCCAAGAGAAATGGAAAATACTTACCCAATACAATCTTATGATGTCGCAGTTACTGGAAATTGGAGCTTCGAAGAGAAAAAAATAGCTGGAGAACTTCTTAAAAAGTATACAAAAGACAAGACTGTGATAGCTAATGTTTCTGGAGGATATGAAGAAGTTTGTAGAGAATATCTTGATGACTGCATTTATACCTGTGAAGATAATAAAGCAACCTCACATGATTCCATTTATAATTTACGCCAAAAGTTAAAAAAATACTCAAAAGTTAAAAAAAGAGACAGAACTTTAAATGAGCTTCGATCAATAGCTATTTACCAATTTGGACAAGGAGGAGAAAAATTTATTGATGATGATGTAATAGCTAAAGGAAGATATCATAGAAAGATTTTCTCAAATAATGAGCAAATTGCACTTTTAAATAGAGATATAGGATTATACTCATTAAGTCTTAAAGGTGGAGAAATATTAGCTAATCTCAATCTTAAAACAGTTAAAATCGACTTTGAACTTGAAACCAACACTGTTTTCTCTCCAGGAATAAGCGATGCAGATGAAAATATTATTCCAAAAGATGAAGTAGTTGTAGTAAAAGACGATGCAGTTGTTGGAGTTGGAAAAGCAGTTTTATCTGGAGAAGAAATGAAAAAATCAAGTAATGGAATAGCTATTCGTGTAAGACATAGGAAAAAATAAAAAGAATAATTAAAATAAAAACATAGACAATTTTAGCTATTTAAATTATTAATTATGTAAAAGTGAATTCTATTGAATTTTTAAAGTAAAAACAAAATCCAATGAATCAAAAGCCCAAATACTCAAAATAAAAGCAAAAAATATAAATACTGAATAATAACTATTTATTAACCTGATACAATAATATTAATACTATAATTAAGACAATAAAATACAATTAGTAATATTAACAAGACCCCAAGAACTACTAAACAACTACACCAGATAATTTTCATGAATATATAAAATAAATATGGCTAATATAAAATGAAAAATATAGCTAATTAAAAAGATATAGTTATAAAATTAATAATATTATTTATAATAATAATTTAGAGGATAATAATTTGTTTAAAAGTTATTTAATAATTTATTATTCAATATTATTAATTATATGATTATTTATTATGTTATTTTAATTTATAAATCATTTAAATAAATTTTTAAGTTTAATGGAGGAATTTAATGTCAGATGAGATAGTAAATAAAATAAAAGAAGCAGTTTCTAAAGTTAAGGATCCCCATATGGGCGTTAGTATTGTTGAAATGGGAATCGTTCAAAGTATTGAAAACGATGGAGAAACTACTAAAATTTTAATAAAACCTACAAATCCTGGATGTATGAGTGTAGCTAAAATGGCTGCTGATGCTAAAGCTCAAGCTGAATCAGTCGAAGATGCTGGGAATGTTGAAATCATAGTAGAAGGTCATGCAATGGCAGATTCTATTAATGAAATGATTAATAAAAAATAATAATTTAATACACTGATTTCGCAAAATAGAAATTTTGCAAAATCCTATCATGTGAAGTTAAATCAGTTTTTATAGATTAAAACGGATTTTGAAAAAATTTTTTATTTTTTCGAAATCAACATCTAAATTATAATAAAATTGCTTAAAAATTAATCGAAAGTATTATATATAATAAAATCCTAAAAGTTGAATAGCATTTTAGATTTAAATAAGTCATATATATTTAAGTATTCAAAGTTAATATTTAAAAATTTATTATTATATTAAAAAGTTTTAAATAATATCAGAAATAAAATAACTTTAAATACTATGAATTGTATATATTCATTAATATGTGAAGGTCCGTGGCTCAGCCTGGTAGAGCGCACGGCTGATAACCGTGAGGTCCTGGGTTCGAACCCCAGCGGACCTATTATGTTTTGATTTTTATTATCCTTTATTTTTTCTTTTTTCTAGAATTTCTACTTAATATCTTTATTATTTTCATAGATTTCAGCACTAATTTTACAAAATATTAAGTTGCAGTGTTATTAATATATTACATTATATTAATAATATATTTCAACAATGATAATGTATTTCATACTGTTAATAATTCAAATACACTACAAATAATAAGCTATTTTTACAATAAGGACCCATAGTTCATTAAAATATACAATTGAGGATTCGCATTTAATGTTTCTTTATTTGTTCTATTTTATTGATTTTTTCTTTATTTTTTGTGTTTTTATGTGAGTTTTTTTTAATATTTTGTTGGTTTTGTTGAATTGTTTTTAGTTGTTCTTATTGTTTTTGGTTTGTTTAATTTTATGT
>NZ_LWMT01000249.1 GCF_001639265.1 Methanobrevibacter filiformis | reverse complement strand
TGTTGAATTCCCATTAGGTGATTGAAATCCTGCAACACTGATTTTCATCCGTTCAGGGTTAACTTTTATTTTTACTTTTTCTCCTTTTTTTTAAGAACTTTTGAGATATTTGCTAGATTTTGCATAGCACTTTCATCATAAAAACCATAAATGTCCTCATCAGAATTTATATCCTGTGCTGTTTCTTTCATTATTTCTTTTGCATTTTTAGGAGACTTTGAAAATATTGGATAAGGTTTAATCCAAGAAAATTTGAGCTTTTTTATTATTTGTCTTACTTGTTTTAGGCTATAATCAATACCATAATTCTTTTCTATGAAATAATGAACATCTTTAGTTCCTAAAGAATCATTATTTTTAATAAATTCTTCCACTTCTTTAAATTGAGTTCCAGTTAAAAATGATGGTCTTCCAGCTCCTTTTTTATGATTCAACCCATTAACACCACTTTCATTCCATTTATACAACCAGTTATAAGCTGTTTTTTCAGGAACTCCTAAATTTAAGCGAGCTTGTTTAATTGTCTTTCCTTCATAAAGCTGCCGTATAAAATGTAACCGATTAACCTTTTTTGCTATCTTTTCTAACTTATAAATCAAATCATTAAGCTCAGTAGAACTAATATGACGCACCACTACTTCTTTAGAATCTTTACTCATATACCAATATTATATATTTTATACTATATAAATATTGTCAAAAAATAGGTATCGTACTATAATACCCAAATATAGATTAAAATAATAAGAATAAATAAGAAAAATATAAACAAATAAAAGAAATGTAAAAGAAATATAAACAAATAAGAAAAATATAAACAAATTAGATAGCTATTTTTCTATTAGTTTATAAACATGATCATTAGGGCGAACTTTTTCATTAATAGCTATTGCCACATTATTTCCTTTTTTAACTTGATTTATTCTCTCATTATCAATTTCCATTGAGCATACTTTATGTTTTATTGATCCTGTAGTTTGCCCTTGAATTAATAATTCATCCCCTAATTTTAAGTCATCCCATATCTTAAGTTCTGCAACTTTGATTTTGGAATAATAATTAACAATTTGTCCTATGTCCTTTTTTCTAATAGGTGATTGATTACTTCCACTTATTTCATAGGGTCTGATAAAATAGAAACCAGTGTCAAAACCACGATTGAACACATTATTTAAATCATCTAACCATTTAGGATTAAACTTATAATTACCATTTTCATATGAATCAAATGCTTCCCTATAAACTTTTGTAGTGGTTGCCACATAATCAGATGCACGAGCCCTACCTTCAATTTTAAAAGCATCAACTCCAGTTTTTAGCAATTCAGGAATATGTTCAATCATTGCCATATCTTTAGGAGATAAAAAATGAGTTTTATAAGAATTATCTTTAGATCTTTCAATTAAAAAATTAGTATTTTTAGATTCATTGTTAATGATTCTAGTATTAGTATTTTGATTATTATCTTCATTTAAAATCCATTGTTTCCTACATGGTTGTAGGCAATCTCCACAATTAGCACTTTTTCCATATAATCCATAACTTAAAAAGCATCTTCCAGATATTGCCATGCACATTGCACCATGAATAAAGACTTCTGTTTCAATTGGAGAATTTTTAGCTATTTTTTTTATTTCTTCAATATTTAGTTCTCTTGAAAGCACAGCTCGAGAAATTCCTAGTTTTTTAAGTGTTTTTAATGTCCTATAATTAGATACATTTTCCTGAACACTAATATGCACTTCTAAATCATTAGAAATAGCTAAATCTACCATACCAATATCTGAAACAATTAATGCATCAACACCATATTGTTTAATAGCTGGCAATAATTCTTTAAATTTATTAATATCCTTATCTTTCATAATTGTGTTAGTACAAAGGTATAATTTTGAAGAATTATTATGTGCAATATCAACTGCTTTTTTAAGATTATTAATTGTGAAATTAGTAGCATTTATTCTCATATTAAATCCATTTAATCCAATATAAACAGAATCTGCACCATTATTAACTGCAGAATTCAATGCAGAAAAGTCACCTGCAGGAGCTAATAATTCAACCATTAAAACACCATTAAACTTAAGATTATAATTAAAACAATATTGTCATCAACCACAAATGACAAAACATTTTACAAAATAATTACTAATAAATTTAAAATAAAATGTCATCAACCACAAATGACAGAAAATATATTAAGATTCATATTTTAAATTAATATTAACACTCATTATAAGAACCTATATTTTGGATTTCAGTAGGATATTCTTCATTTAAGCATCCAAGACACAAATCTTCAAATGGAAGATTTATTGTAGAAACTAAGGAATCCAAGCTTAAATAACCTAATGAATCAACATCTAAAATTTCTTTTATTTCTTCAACAGTATTATTTGCACCTATTAGCTCTTTTTTTGTAGCCATTGATATTCCATAGTAACAGGGAGATATTATAGGTGGACAACCTACCAATAAATGAATTTCTTTAGCACCACTGTCTTTTAATAGCCTGATTAAAGATTTAGAGGTTGTTCCTCTTACTATACTATCATCAATTAATATTATGCGTTTTCCTTCTAACTCTGATTTAAGAGGATTCATTTTTAATTTAACAGCTATTTCTCGTTCTCCTTGTGTAGGCATGATGAATGTTCTTCCAACATATCTGTTTTTAATCAAACCTTCCCCATAATCAATTCCAGAGGCTCTTGCATACCCAATAGCTGCAGGAATCGCTGAATCTGGTACAGGCATTACAACATCAGCATCAATAGGATATTCTTCAAATAATTTTTTTCCTATGTTTAATCTAACATTGTAAACACTATTATTATCAATAATACTGTCAGGTCTTGCAAAATAAACATATTCAAATATGCAATGAGCATTTCTCATAGATTCTGCGATTTTAAGATGATGTGATCTGATTTCATTATTTTCAAAGTAAACCACCTCACCTGGTTCAACATCTCTTAAAAGATTAGCCCCTATAACATCAAAAGCAACGGATTCCGAAGCAATCATGAAAAAATCATCCATTCTAGCTATTGAAAGAGGTTTCATGCCCGCAGGATCTCTTAAAGCGTATAATTTATCATTTACAAGAATTACTAATGAATAAGAACCTACAATAAGTTCAGAAAGATTTTCAATGGTTTTAATCATATCTCCTGTTTTTTCATGTTCTCTTTTTAATAAGTTACAAATAACTTCTGAGTCAGTAGTAGATCTGAATTTAAAACCTTCATCAATTAATTGTTTTCTTAATGAATTAGAATTGATGATATCTCCATTATGTGCTGTTGCTAATATTCCATTGTTAAAATCAGTTATAAAAGGTTGAGAGTTTTCTAATTTTGAATTACCTGTTGTTGAGTATCTTATATGACCAATTCCAACAGAACCAGGTAATTCTTCAAAAGAACAATCTTTAAAAGCATCTGTTACAAGACCCATTCCATAATAATGATGTAATTGATCATTATTAAAAGTTGCCATTCCAGCAGATTCTTGTCCTCTATGTTGCAATGCATAAAGCCCATAATAAATAAAAGAAGAGACATCTTCAGAAGAATTTGAGTGCAAACCTACAATACCACATTTATCTCTCAATATATACTCTCCATAAACATTTTAATATGCCCCAATAAAGGAAATTTTATATTATAAATTATATTTTAATAATATCAATTAAATTATTAAGTTGTAAATTTTATTAAATTATATTTAATTATTAAATATATTATTACTAAATGTATTAAATTAAAAACAAAGCTAAATTGATTATATTAATTTATTAACAGTATACTTATGATTAAGGGTTAGTTAACTACAAATATAAGTTATAATAAGAAATTAATTTATCATCAAATTAATACTAATCATAAGATAATATTTAATTCTTTTAATATATAAAAATAATTAGAAAAATTAAAATAAGTATTAATAAGAACGTTGAAATTATTAATCCCAAAATGATTCATAATCCTCAGAGTCCAATTCATCTTGTTTTTTATTATTATAATCATGTTTATTATAATCATAATCATTAAAATAATGATTATTTTTATTTTTCTTATTATTTTTTTCAGGATTATTATTTTTATAATCATGTTGATTCATAAACTCAGAAAAATTGCCCTCTTTATTTTCAAAGAAAATAAGAGCAGTTTTTATAACTTTTAACCATTCCACAGCATCTTTTTTAGAATTTGCACAAATAACTCCTTGACCAATTATAATATTATCTGGTTTAAAATCATTTGTAGCTATTATTAACTCCTCTTCATTTTTTAATGATTCATTAAATGATTCTTCCCAAAGATTAGATAATGGAAACATTTCTAAGATATTTTTATTATAAATATCAGAAAATTTAGTCTTGAACTGTGAAAAATCAGATTTAATATTACTTAAATCATTTTTAAGGTCAATTATTTCTTTATTTAATCGATTATTTTCATTTTTAAGAGTTTCCGATTCATCAGCAATAAATGTATTCTCAAGGCTTAGTTTTTCATTAATTCTAATTGATTTTTCATATTTACAAATAATTTCATTTAAAATAGCTTTAATTTGGTTTTCACTAACAATATTTAAAATAGAAGATAGACCTACTTTTATAATAGAATTTTTCAATTCATTTTGAATTAAATCATTATCTACAATCTCAATATCATTATATTTAGGAAATTTCAACAGTTCCACATTAGAAACACTATTTCCAAATGATTTCTCATAAGCTCGTAATAATGAAGTAATATTAACATTGGAATTTTCATGACCCTCATGACTTGCAAAATTTACAGCATTTCCAATACCCTTAAGACTTTCAGTATCTTTAAAAACTTCATTAAACTTTTCAACATCATCATTTTCAATATCAATAGCTATTAAAACAATATCTGCACCTTTAACTGCATTTTTAACAATCTGAATATTAGTGGTCGGAATAATTGCTGAAAAAACAATTGGAAAATTAACACCTAAATCAATATTATTAATAGCTTTAGATAAATATTCCGCTTTAATAGGATCTCCAACAACTATTCTAACATCAACAGCAAATTTTTTACTTCTTAATTTTTTCTCTATTAAATCAAGATAGCTATTAAATTTATTAAGATGAACATTATTAGTATTTTCGCTAATATTATTGATATTGTTAATATTACTATTATTCATATCCTCAGTATTATTATTATCCATATCATTAATAGAATCAGACTCATTTAAAGTGTTATTCTCTAGATAGCTATTAAATTTATTTAAAAAAACATCCTTATCAATAATATCATCATTACTATTATTAAGATCATTATTACTATTATTATTACTATTAATATTGTTGATTAAGTTAGAATCTGAATCAGTGTTATTTAAATTAGAGTTTAAATTGAGATTTAAACCAAATTCTTCAGTATTTTGCTGGAAATTAGAATCATCCAAACCATTGGAAATCAAGTTGTTATTTAATTCATCAACATTAGTAAAAACAGGACCATTATTTTCAATATCCTCAAAAATACTAAAATCTAAAGAATCAGCATTTAATTCGTGATTAGTAGTATTTTGATTAATAGATTCATTATTAGTATTAACCATATCATTCTCATTATTATAATTTTCATCTTCTAAAGAATTTTTGATATTATTAGAAATATCTCCAATATCATTCAAATTTACAAAATAGGCTTCAGTAGCCTCGGTAGGATTATTTTGATCTTTATGATTAATAATTTTATTATTGTTCATATCAAAATTATTATTAATATTAAACTTTTCACCAGTATTACCACTATTAACATCTTCATCAGCGTTAATATCACTTACAATGAATTCATCATCAGTTATACTCCTTAAAAACTTGAGATGATCTTCATCTTCTTTATTTGATTCTTTGAGGTTGTTGAAATTATTTGCATTTTTTCTTCGATTGTTATACATTTTTTGTCGTTTTTGGAGTTTATTTCTCTTTTGATTAAAGCTCATTATTTCATCCTTTAAAAACTTTGTTTAAAAATATGAAAATTTCAGTAAAACTAAACTAAATTAATATTGAATATTATTACTACTAATTATTGAAATATTGTTTAATAAAGTTTATGAAAAAATGATGAATGTTTATAAATATTACAAATTAAACAATTAATATTAATTAATCATATTAATGGACATATAATGATGTTTTGTGATAATGAAAAGTTAGTATTTCTTTTAAAGACCCTACATGATTGTCAGGTAAGATTAGAAAATTTCTTCCCCTCAAGTTCAATTCTATACATATTCTACATACTACAAAACCTTGAAAATATAGTTAAAAAATCTACTAAAAAAATAACAAGAAAATCAATGAAAAATAAAATAATCAACAAAAAACACCATAAACAGGAAAAAAGTATTAAATAATTAAATAATATATAAAAAGAAAATAAAAGGTTAATCTATAATAATACATATTATGAATCCGTGACTGAATTTGAAAAGACACTAAATCAATTCCAGATGAATTATATGAATTCATGGTCAAAAAATTAAAAGGAATTTTGAAAAATTCATACAATATCTCAAACAGTATTATTTTTAGAATTACTATTATTTCTTAATTTATTAAGTGCAATTAATCCAAATAGACTTAATACTAACATTAATACTATAATAACCATTAAAGAAACACCTGTTTTCTTCATACCCACATTAGAAACTGCAACTTTATGAGATGCATTAGAATTATTACCATCAGCATTAGAATTATTGCCATCACTATTATTGCCATCAGTATTATTACCATCAGTATTATTACCATCAGTATTAGAATTATTGCCCTCACTATTATTACCATCAGTATTATTACCATCAGTATTAGAATTATTGCCCTCACTGTTACTGCCATCAGTATTAGAATTATTGCCCTCACTGTTACTGCCATCAGTATTAGAATTATTGCCCTCACTATTATTGCCATCAGTATTAGAATTATTGCCATCAGTATTATTACCATCAGTATTAGAATTATTGCCATCAGTATTATTACCATCAGTATTAGAATTATTGCCCTCACTGTTACTGCCATCAGTATTAGAATTATTGCCCTCACTATTATTACCATCAGTATTATTACCATCAGTATTAGAATTATTGCCCTCACTGTTACTGCCATCAGTATTAGAATTATTGCCCTCACTATTATTGCCATCAGTATTATTGCCATCAGTTTTATTATCAGGAATATCAATATCAATATCATCTTTTATATTGAAATTAACACCAACAGTATCATTAGAAGGATTATACTTATTATTACCCTCAAATTTAACAGTGACATTATTTTTAATTTCAGTGATATTGTAAGGAATCTTAGCTATTCCATCAATAAATTCAACATTTGGATAAAGTACACCATCAACAGTGACATTAGCAAATGTACTTACAGAATTACCATCAGAATCAGTTAAATTCAGAGTAATATTAACAGTATCTCCTATCTTAGCATCAGGTATTGAAGCACTGAGATTAGTGTTATGACTAACATTGATAACATTAATGATTGAATTACCAGCACCATTGCCACTATCTATATTATTCTGATCAACAATAACATTTGCAATATTAGTTAATGTTCCACTACCAATAATAGTAGCAGTTATGTTCAATACAACAGTTTCACCAGCACCAAGACTACCAATAGTCCAAATACCCGTATTATTATCATAACTTCCACGACTGGCACTACTATTTACAAAACTCAGCATATTATTATTCAGATTATCAGTTACAGAGACATTTGTTGCGTTAGTTAGTCCTTTGTTTGTGATTGTGATTGTGTATTTTATTGTATCGTCGGTGTTTGCTGTTCCTGTGGTGTTAGATATTTTAATAACAGTTATATTTACATCATCTGATATGTTAAGTGTTATTGTGCTTTCATTTTTTTGGTTGTTGATATTTCTTTGGTCAGTGGTTAAGTTTGCAGTGTTTGTTACTGAGTTATTTCCTATTATTTTTACATTAATCGTTAGTACTACAGATTGTCCTGGAAGTAGGTTGCCGATTGTCCACTTTCCATTGCTTTCATTATATGTTCCAATAGACGCAATTGCATTTATGAATTGCACTTTGTTATGATCTAAATTATCAACTACATAAACTCCTGTTGCATCAGAGTCTCCATTATTCGTTACATTGATTGTATAAGTTATATTATCTCCAATATGAGTAATTCCTGTTGTATTAGCTATACTAACTATTGATATATCTACATCAGTTATATTTAGTATTACTGTGCTTGTAGTGTTGTTATTAGTGTTATTTTCATCTGTTTCAAGTATTGCAGTGTTATTTAAAATTCCAGTTCCAGTTATAGTCACATTGACAGTTAATGTTACTGTTTCTCCTGCTTCTAATGTTCCAATATCCCATATTCCAGTACCATAGTCATATGTTCCTTTATTTACATTTGAGTTAAGATATTGTACTTTATTATAATTAATTAGATCTTCTACAAAGACTTCTGTTGCATTATTTAATATTTCATTGCTAGTTACAGTTATGGTGTAGGTTACATTGTCTCCAACATGAACATTTCCACTTACATTTGCAACTTTTAAAACACTTACATTAACTGTATAATTAACAATTTCACGAACAATAGTTAAAATAATGTTTTCATTATCAGATAAAGCATTAATTGAATATTCTGTATTAGGTTTACTTAATACTACAGATTTACTTAGACTAGTAGTGCTAGTTCCTGAATTGTTCATACCTAAAGTGTTTTGATAGATTCTGTTGTAATTTAGTGTGTTGCTATATCCTGTGATATTTACTCCTACGGTATTGTTTACAATTGTTGAGCTTATTATGGTGTCATTGAAACCATCCATTATAGCTCCCACTTCATTTCCTTCTAATGTTCCATTAGTGAAAACATTGTTGTGATTTGATGAATTGAAAGTTATACCAACTTTTAGATTAGCTATTGTAATGTTAGAGAATATGTTATTTTGTCCATTTACAAAAATTCCTCTTGTATTATTATTTCCAATAATTGAACCATTAGAAATATTATTTCTATTACCATCAACAATCAAAACAATACCATTATTAGTTATAGTATTATTTAGTAAATAGCTATTTAAATCAATAGTCGAGTCATTAAACCCAATTCCCAAAACACCATCATTGCCATTAAATACATTATTATTCATGAAAGTTTGGTTACTTAATGTATAAATAGATATGATCATTACTCAAAAATGTAGAATTATTCACAGTAAAATTAACACCTTTAATATAAATAGCTCCGCCATTAGTAGCATTATTACTGGCGAAGGTGGAATTAGTCACAGTAGAATTGGAAACCTCATTATAAATAGCTCCACCCTTAGTAGCATTATTACCAGTGAAATTAGAAGCAACCACACTAAAATTATCAGCCTGGTTAGAAATAGCTCCACCATGAACTGTAGCAGTATTATCAGTGAAATTAGAACTACTCACACTACAATTAACACCAGCATTATAAATAGCTCCACCATATTCACTAGCATTATTGCCAGCGAAATTAGAATCACTCACACTAAAATTATCACCATTATTATTATAAATAGCACCACCGTAATATCCAGCATTATTATAAGTGAAATTAGAATCACTCACACTAAAATTAACACCATAATAATTATGAATAGCACCACCAATATAATCAACATTATTACCAGTGAATTTACAATTACTCACACTAAAATTATCACCATAATAATTATAAATAGCTCCACCATGAATTGTAGCATTATTGCCAACAAAAGTAGAATCACTCACACTACAATTAACACCAGCATTATAAATAGCACCACCATAACGACTAGCATTATTGCCAGCGAAGGTAGAGTTACTCACAGTAGAATTAACGCCATCATTATAAATAGCACTACCATTAATAGCATTATTATCAGCAAAAGTAGAATCACTCACACCAAAATTATCACCCTCATTATAAATAGCACCACCATGAAGTGTAACATTATTACCAGTAAAATTAGAAGCAATCACACTAAAATTACCACCAAAATTATAAATAGCACCACCATAATAATCACTAGCAGTATTATCAGCAAATTTACAATTACTCACACTAAAATTAACAACCTTATTATAGATAGCTCCACCGTAATTACTAGCAGTATTATTAGTGAAATTACAATTACTCACACTAGAAGCAGTATTATCAGTACCCTCATTATAAATAGCACTACCATTAGAAGCAGTATTATTAGTGAAATTACAATTACTCACACTAAAATTAACAGCCTGGTTGGAAATAGCTCCACCATGGATTGTAGCATTATTATCAGTGAAATTAGAACCACTAACACTACAATTAACACCACCATTAAAAATAGCGCCACCATAATAATTACTAGCATTATTACCAGCAAAGGTAGAATTACTCACACCAAAATTATCACCAAAATTATAAATAGCACCACCATAATATGTAGCCTTATTGTCAGTGAAATTACAATTACTCACACCAAAATTATCACCATTATAATTCTCAATAGCACCACCACCAACAGTAGCATTATTACCAGTGAAATTACAATTACTCACACCAAAATTATCACTAAGATTATTATAAATAGCTCCAGCAGTAGCAGCATTATTACCAGTGAAATTACAATTACTCACACCAAAATTATCACCACTATTAAGAATAGCACCACCATAATAACTAGCCTTATTACCAGCAAATTTACAATTACTCACACTAAAATTAACAACCTCATTATAAATAGCACCACCATAACGACTAGCATTATTGCCAGCGAAGGTAGAATTACTCACAGTAGAATTAACACCCTCATTATAAATAGCACTACCATTAGTAGCATTATTACCCGTGAAATTAGAAGCAACCACACTAAAATTAACACCAACATTATAAGTAGTACCACTATTATAATCATAAACAGTACCACCATTATAAATAGCACCACCATGAAGTGCAGCATTATTACCAGTGAAATTAGAAGCAAGCACAGTAAAATTATCACCAACATTATAAATAGCACCACCATAATAATTACTAGCATTATTATCAACGAAGGTAGAATTACTCACAGTAGAATTCACACCACCATTATAAATAGCACCACCCATAGAAGTAACAATATTACCAGTGAAATTAGAATCACTCACACTAAAAATAGTGCCCTCATTATAAATAGCACCACCATAATATGTAGCATTATTACCAGTGAAATTAGAAGCAACCACACTAAAATTATCACCATCATAATTAAAAATAGCACCACCCATAGCAGTAGCAATATTACCAGTGAAATTAGAATCACTCACACTAAAATTAGTGCCCCAATTATTAATAGCACCACCATTATATGCAGTATTATTAGTGAAAATGGAAGTAATAACACTCATAGAATCATTATCATTGTATATAGCACCACCAGTGATTGCAGTATTGTTAGTGAAATTAGAACCACTAACACTTACATTACTACCATTATTATAGATAGCACCACCAGAAACAGTAGCAATATTACTAGTGAATTTACAAATCCTCACACTAAAATTAACACCTATGTTATGAATAGCACCACCGTAATTACTAGCATTATTACCAGTAAAATTAGAATTACTCACAGTAGAATTAAAGCCCTCATTATAAATAGCACTACCATTAGTAGCATTATTACCCGTGAAATTAGAACCATTCACACCAAAATTAACACCTACGTTATAAATAGCACCACCATAATAACCATTAGCAGCATTATCAGTGAATTTACAATTAATCACACTAAAATTAACACCAACATTCACAATAGCACCACCATGATTAGCATTATTGTCAGTAAAATTAGAAGCACTCACACTAAAATTAACACCATCATTATAAATAGCACCACCATGCACTGCAGTATTATTAGTGAAAATGGAAGTAATAACACTCATAGAACCACCCTTATTATTGTATATAGCACCACCATTATATGCAGTATTATTAATGAAATTAGAAGCATTAACACTTATATTACTACCATTATTATAGATAGCTGCACCATAAAAACTATTTATCGTGTTATTAATGAAATTAGAACCAGTAACACCTATAATAGTATTATTAGATGTAGAATTAGCTATAATTCCTTGACTATTATTTAAAATAGTAGAATTTTTTATATGTGTATTATTTCCAGTGACTAAAATAGCTATTGTATTATTAGTAATATTTAGATTATCAATAGTATTATTAGTCCCATTAACAGTAATAGCTACTTTTGTGTAGTTAGATATATTTGAATTAATAATTTGGTTGTTTATAGCATATTGTGTAAATATAAATCCATTGTTGTTTTTTATAAATGAATCTTTAATTGTGTAGTTACTATTATTTCCACTTATACCAATAGCATAGGCATTATTAGAAATATTATTATTGTTAGTTAAACTAGTTATATTATAATTTTCATTATATAATGTGAATTCAATAGCTATTGTATTATTTGTGAAATTATTATTGCTTAAGTTAAATGTAGTTGTATTTGTAGCAAAACCTTGTGTATTGTTTATAAAATTAGAATCTTCAACATCAATACCCCTATTATTAAATATAGCTCCACCTAATTTTCCACTGCTATTTATAAAATTAGAACCACTAACACTAAAATTAGATCCCCAATTGTAGATACCACCACCATGAATTGTAGCATTATTACCAGCAAAAGTAGAATTACTCACACTACAATTATCACCAAAATTATAAATAGCACCACCAAAAGTAGGAACATTATTGCCAGTGAATTTACAATTACTTACACTACAATTAGCACCATCACTGTAGATACCACCACCAATACTTGCAGTATTATTAGTGAAATTAGAACCATTAACACTACAATTAGCACCATCAATGTAAATAGCACCACCTTGACTATTTACTTTGTTATTAATGAAATTAGAACCACTAATACTCATATTAACACTAAGATAATTAGCAATAGCACCACCAGTACTTGCAGTGTTATTAGTGAAATTAGAACCACTAACACTCAAATTAGATCCCCAATTGTAGATACCACCACCAAGATAAAGTGCACGGTTGTTAACAAAAATAGAACCACTAAGACTAAAATTAACACCAGTATTGTAAATACTGCCACCATCACTATTTTTTGCACTATTATTAGTGAAATTAGAACCCCTAACAGTAAAATTAACAGTCCTGTTATTGTAGATACCACCACCACTAAATGCGATATTATTAACGAAATTAGAACCAATAACACTAAATTTAGTACCATTATTATAAATAGCACCACCACTACCATTAGTTGCATTAGTTGCAGTATTATTAATGAATTTAGAACTACTAACACTTACATTACTACCATTATTATAAATAGCACCACCATAATAACCAGCATTATTACCAGTGAAATTAGAATTACTCACACTACAATTAGTACCATCATTATGAATAGCACCACCATGAATTGTAGCATTATTACCAATCAAATTAGAATTACTCAAAATAAAATTATCACCATAATTATAAATAGCACCACCATAATAACCAGCATTATTACCAGTGAAATTAGAATTACTCACACTACAATTATTACGACTATTATAAATAGCACCACCATTAAGATTTACAGTATTATTAGTGAATTTACAATTACTCACACTAAAATTAGTACCCCCATTAGAAATAGCACCACCCTGACCAGCATTATTGTCAGTGAAATTAGAAGCACTAACATTCAGAATAGTACCACTACTAAAAATAGCACCACCAACAGCGCCTGCAGCATTATTAGCGAAAGTGGAATTAATAACACCTACAGAACCATTATCATTGTATATAACACCACCATACAATGCAGTATTATTAATGAAATTAGAACCACTAAGACTTACATTACTACCATTATTATAAATAGCGCCACCATAACTAGTTGCAGTGTTGTTAGCAAATATACAGTTGATAAAAGTCATTGGTGATGTAGTATAGTTATTATGTATTGCTCCACCATACGTTGTAGAATTTCCATTTGCAAAAGTTATGTTTATGAAAGTCACTACTGTATTATTTGATATAGTGAATATTTTCGTTGCTCCTTTTGCATCAATTACTACCTTATCAGCAGACCCATTTCCTTGCATTGTCACATTTTTATTAATAGTTATATTTGTATTATTAAATCCGCTATAGGTTCCAGGATTTAAAGTTAGTGTATCTCCTGAATTAATCGGACCTGAAGACATTTCATACCATATACTAGAACTACTATTATTAATAGTACTGTTAGAAGCAAAAGTTGCATTTAAACTAAAAGCTAAGCATACAGCTATTATTAATAGAAATATCAGGTTTTTTTTATTCAAGTTTTTATATATATATATATATATATATATTTTTCAATATATTTCTTCATGTTATACATGTTATACCTCTTTTTAATTCTTTTTAATTTGTTTTGTTCTACAGTTTGGAAAAAATTGTAATATTTGACATTATTTATTGGTTTGGATCAATAGAGCTATTTTATCAATCAAATAGGATAAACCATCACAAGATATTGAATATTCTTTTATTTTTTATTATGCTGAATTATCCTCCAATTAATAATTTAAATATTAAGTATTTTTTCTATTGATCATGGAAAAAACTTCTTTTCCTTCTATTCCTAAAGTAATGAATGGAATATGATTAGTAGAAGTCATTTCAATTATCAATAAAACTGGAAAATATTAAGCATATTAAGTGTCAATTTATTAGCTGTTTTGAATTGCTGGGGTTTTAATTTGAAATTATCCAGCAAATTCAAACTAATGGCTAATAATAAAACAACAATCAAAGAGTATATTTGTATTCATTCTTGTTTTCTTATAATTACCTCATTTTTGCATTTTATACCATCACTTTCATCTCCTTATTTTTCTACTCAACAATGTAATACAAATTAATAAAGCTAAAATAGCAGGAATAACTAATATTTTAGTGTTTTTCCTACTTGTTTTAAAATTAATGGAGTGTAGTGTCTTAGATTATCCCCATTATTATATTTCATTTTAAAATAATAATAATAATAATAATAATAATAATTGAATTTAAATAAATTATTAAAGTAATATAATGTTTTTTAATGTTTTAACAAAATATAAATCATACTATAAGTTCAATACATATTAATATTTTTATGTGTATTATGTATTGTTTTTATTATTTATAAATGTTTTGGTTAATACTAATAAATATATATTAATAAAATTCATTGAAAATTGGCTGTGCAATAATTATTTTTTGATTCTTTTTAGTTATGCTTAGTTTTAAATATTATGGGGTGTAATATAGTATTAATGTTTTTTAGTTTTTGTTGAGTTGGTGTTTATGGTTTTGCATGAAGATAGTATTGGTCAGGTGTTTTTACTTCCTTTGAATTTGAGGGACTTTATTCCAGATAATCATATTTGTTTTTTTATTGAGG
>NZ_LWMT01000248.1 GCF_001639265.1 Methanobrevibacter filiformis | reverse complement strand
CCAACTATAGAATCATAACAGTTTACACAAATAAATACCAAGACGCACTAGAAATAAAACTCAACATCCCTGAAAACAAAGAAATATACAAGCGAAGAATAGTTGTGGAACGATCTTTCGCACATATAAAATATAACCTGGACTTCACCCAAGCCAACACAAGAGAACTAGACAAAATCGAAAGTGAAGTGAAATGTGTTGCAGCAGCAAGTAATATAAGACGACTTCACAACCACAAACTCAAATTACTTAAACAAACATGCGAGTAAAAGGTACCATAAACCTAAATGAAAAACAATTATGGGAAATTCAGTAGATATTCAATGAAAAACATAGACAACGAATAAAAAAACTACAAAAAATAATTTACAATCTAACCACAACTAACAAAATTCACACATCATCCATCAACTGAAAAAATAATTATTGCACAGCCAATAAAATAATAAAATATTTAAACACATGAAAACAATGTAATTAATAGCTAAATTATTAATTAAAACTAAAAAATAAGACATTATATCTATGACAACTGTAAAGATACCATCAATAAAAACATATTAGATCAATTACTAGAAAAATAGTAATTAACACTAATATAAATCTTTAATTGAGAATTAGAAATTCAAGAATACTAAGATTATTTAATGAGCTTGAAAAACTTAACAAAGAAACTGAAGATAGTAAAGACATAGAAACATTGATCAAATTGAATGAATATAAAAAGTATAACCTTATTTCACATCTAAAGTTAATAGAAGTTAAAAAATATAAAATAAAAATGATATTCTATGTTACTTGAGCCAAGATTAGATAGATTATTAATGACTTATAAAATATAGAATATTCTTTAACAGTTAAATTTTAATAATTAATTAATGATTATTTAATATTAATAAAAGCATTCCTTATACCTAAAATGGTTTATTTTTGGAAATAGCTTTTGATCAAACTTTTTTTAAAAGTTTGTTTCATATTAATAAAAGCATTCCATACTTAAAATGGTTTATTTCTAGAAATAGCTTTTGATCAAACTTTTTTTAAAAGTTTGAAATGTTTGTTTCATATTAATAAAAGCATTCCTTAATACTTAAAATGGTTTACTTTTGGAAATAGCATATGACAAAACTTTTTTTAAAAGTTTGTTTCGTAAACCTAAATAATTGTTTAATAATTATATCTATGATTATTTTTAATAATATTTCAAATTAAAGTAGGAGAATTGGAAATGGAATCCATTATAGATAAAATTGATAATACTAACTTAATAACAATTACAGATGAAATATCAACTGTATATGAAGCTACAGAAGTCCTTAAAAAATATCCACGAGATACAGTAATTCTTGAAAATATAACTGGAAGAGATATTCCAATTATATCTGGAATATGTAATACACGAGAGAAAATAGCTAAATCTATAAACTCAAATGTTGATGAAATCATCCACAGAATTATCAAAGCAATGGAAAATCCACTTAAAATAGCTAAAACAAATACAATAAAAAAATACAATAGTACAAAAGCTGATTTAACTAAACTTCCAATACTTACTCATTATAAAAAAGATGGGGGAGCATACATAACCTCAGGAGTAGTATTTGCAAAAGATCCAAAAACTGGCATTCAAAATGCATCAATTCACAGAATGTTAGTTTTAGATAATAATCATTTAGGTATTCGGTTAGTTCCAAGAAACTTATACACCTATTTCAAAGAATCAGAATCATTAAACAAGGATTTAGATATTTCAATAGCTATTGGAATGGACCCATCAACATTACTTGCAAGTACAACATCAATTCCAATAGATCAAGATGAAATGGAAGTTGCAAATTACTTTAAAAATGGGAAACTTGAATTAATAGAATGTGAAAACGGTTTAAAAGTACCTGACGCTGAAATAATTCTTGAAGGTAAAATATTATCAGGTGAAAGATCAGAAGAAGGACCTTTTGTTGATTTAACAGATACTTATGATGTTATAAGAGATGAACCAGTAATTGAATTATCAAAACTCCATACAAAAGATAATCCTTACTATCACAGTATTTTACCAGCTGGATTTGAGCACAGACTTCTTCAAGGTCTTCCTCAAGAACCAAGAATATATAAATCTGTTAAAAACACAGTTCCAACAGTAAAAAATGTAATTTTAACAGAAGGTGGATGCTGCTGGTTACATGCTGCTATCTCAATAGACAAACAAACTCAGGGAGACGGTAAAAATGCTATTCTCGCTTCATTATCTGCACACCCTTCACTTAAACATGCAGTTGTAGTTGATACAGACATCAACATATTAGATCCAGAAGATATTGAATATGCAATAGCTACACGTGTAAAAGGAGACGATGACATTTTAATAGTTCCAAAAGCAAGAGGTTCCTCCCTCGATCCTGTAGCAAAACCTGATGGAACCACAACAAAAGTAGGAATTGATGCAACTAAAAACCTAGAAAAACTAGAAAAGTTCCAAAGAGTAAGTCAAGATAATTGACACTAATTTCGAAATTAAAATCTAGATTTTAGATGAAATAGAAAATTTTTTCAAAATCATTAAAGACATGATCTTAATTTAAGTGATCATGGAAAAAATTTACGAAACAAATATCTAAATAAATGTTTAAATATTGATTAAACAATAAAATATTACTTAATAACTAGAATATTACTTAATAACTAAAATATTAATTATATCTTCCTCTTTTTTGAATTTCATTTAATTTAGCTATTATTTTATCTTTTACAGTATTTTTACTTCTATTTTCATTTTCATATGAAGTTGAATAGCTATTTAAAACTACATTAAACAGTTCATTTGAAGTGACTTCATCCACTCCATGTAATGATTTTTTGAAAACTAAAAGGTCTGTTGCTTTATCTTCAAGAATGTTTGAATATTTACCAAGACCAAGGTCAAGAAGTACTAGATTATTGTATGTATCTATCATTATATTAGAGGTTGTGATGTCACCATGAATCACATCTCCATCATGTAGAACAGCTATTGTTTTTCCAATATTTTCAAAAATAGCTATTAGCTTATCTTTTTCAACATTTTGATTGTTTAAAAGCTCATCAATTGTTTTTCCCTCTATTTTTTCCATTATAATAGCTGAGTTTTTTAAATCAATATCATATAGTACTGGAGTTCTAATTCCTAATCGTTTAAGATGAGATAATAATTTAGACTCATGTTTTGTTCTTTTTTTTCTAATTTTATCATCAATTTCAGGTATTCTATAGTTTTTTGAGATTCTCACTTTTTTAATAGCTATATTATTTAACCATTTATCAGGGTAAATGTCTGATTCTGCTCCTTTTTCTATTAATTCTTTCGGAATAGCTATTTTATTATTTGATTTTTTAACCCATGGAACATTAACCTCATCTGTTCTGTATTTCTGTATAATAGTAGTATCTTCTATTTTTTGAGTTCCAAAGTATTTGTTTGTTAAAAGCCCTAACCATGCAATCATCGCCCCATTATCTCCACAAAGCTTCATTTCAGGAATATTAAATTTAACATAATGTTCTTCTGCCATAATCGCAAGCATTTCTCTAAGACGTTTATTAGCAGCTACTCCACCACATAATAATAGTTCATCTTTTTTGGTGTTTGATATTGCTCTTTCAGTTACTTCAGTTATCATTGAAAATGCAGTTTCTTGAAGTGAGTAGGCAATATCTTCAATAGCTATTGATTTCTCATGTAATCGGAGTGCTGCAGATAATAATCCTGAAAATGAGAAATCCATTCCCTTTACAGTGTAAGGTAGTTCCACAAAGTTTCCTTTATTAGCTAATTTCTCAATCACAGGTCCACCAGGATGACCTAAGCCTGTTTCACGAGCAAAATGATCTAAACAGTTTCCAATAGCTATATCTTGTGTTTCACCAAATACTCTGTATTTATTAGACTCATAAGTTATTACTTGACTGTTTCCCCCACTAACATATAATGTAACAGGATCAATTGCTCCAGTATCCAATTTTCCTATTTCAATATGACCAATACAATGATTTACCCCTACAATGGGAATATTAAGTGATAATGCTAATGCTCTACTTGCTGTTGCAACTGTTCTAAGTGCAGGTCCAAGTCCAGGACCACGGGAAAATGAAATTAAATCAATATCTTTTAAATCTAAATTAGCTATTTCGCATGCTTCTTTTATAAGAATAGGTATTGATCGAGCATGATGCTCACTAGCCTCCCTTGGATGAATTCCTCCACTTTCAGGTATTAATTGTCTTCCTGCAACTGATAATATTTTTCCATTATCTTCAACAATTCCTACTCCTGATTTTTCTGCTGTTCCTTCAATTCCTAAACAAATCAATTGATTATCTCCTAAAATAAAATGAAAATATAGTGGCTAAAATTAAATATGTGAATTTCTCAAATTCTTTAAAATATTTATCACTATCTTAAATTTAATACAATTCATATTCTGGTTTTCTACCTATTTTGTAATTGTTCAATTTTATATAATTGTCCTTATAAAACTGCATTACTAATTAATTTTCCATCAAGTGAATTTTCAATAGTAGTTATTCTTCATTTAATCCATACAATTCATAAACTTTCGAGCATATCTCATTTATCCAACAGCTATTTTAACTGAATTTAAAGAATTCTAAGGTCATTATTCTAAAATAATAAAGTAAGCTTGAAAATAAGAAAACAATGAATTTGAAAAATTATCATTTTTAAATGATAATGATTAGAGAAATAGATGTTTTAATATTGAAATATGAGATCATTTATTAAATTTTTTGTTGTAATCTTCTACTGCATCATCATATATTTCATTTAATGTTTTATCTTTCCATAAATTTTTTCTCCATTCAGTGTAGTTGAAATTATCTTTTTTTATTATATCTATAAATCTTTCAGCATCAACTATACCCAATTTTTTTACTAAAATATCCATAGCTTCTATCCTCAAGATGGTTTCGTTTTTCATTTTCTTTTCTCCACTGCATAAATAAAATCTATCGGATTTATAATTTCGATATTATTTATTTGTTTTTTAAGTAAATCATAATCTGTCGTTATAAAATAATCACAGTTGCTGTCTATTGGACAAGAATATGTATTGCATCATTTTTATGTATTCCATGAGCTTCTATCTCTGTAGCTTTTTCTGCAATTTCTTCTGAAGGTTTACAATAGAAAACCGCTTTGTTTTCCCATCTTTGAATGTTTTTTTGTTGTTCTTTATGTGGGTTGAATTTATTTTCATAATCAAGTATAAATGACCATACTAATTGGTATGATTCATTTGAAATTTCTTTTTGAATAAATAACTTGGCATTACTCTCCAACTGTATAGTTACCTGACTTTTATCATCAAAAGGTCGATTATAACAACAGGTATCTAAGTATATCCTAATCATACCAAACTTCCATTTCTTTATTAACTATTTGTAATTAATTATACAATAATATTTTTACGTATTACTTTTTAATAATTTATTATTAATAAATCTATTGATTTGATTCTGAATTAATAGAGAATTTTCATAATTTAGAGGATTTTAGTAATATCAAGAACTTAAACTGCTCTTATTAATAAATAAATTTCTCGAATGAAAATGTAAATTAAACTGATTATAAGTGGTTATTTTTAAGCTTCCTACTATAAATTATGTTTAATAGCTATTTTTAATAAGTATTAGGCAAGATTTATTAAATAATTCATTATTCCCCATATCTTCTTTTATAATAGCTAAGATATTCACCATTTACAATATTTTCCATCCACTCTTTATTTTCTAAATACCAATCAATTGTTTCTTCAATTCCTACTTCAAAAGTGTATTTAGGTTTCCATCCTAATTCTTTTTGTATTTTTGATGAATCTATTGCATATCTACGATCATGCCCTAATCTATCTTCAACATAATTAATTAGTGATTCTGACTTATCTAAATATTTAAGAATTAACTTAACTATTTCTATATTTTCCTTTTCATTATTTCCACCAATATTATAGACTTCACCTATCTTTCCTTTGTGAAGTACACGATCTATTGCACTACAATGATCATACACATGTAACCAGTCTCTAACATTCTTTCCATCCCCATAAACTGGTAATTGTTTATTGTTTAATGCATTATTTATCATTAAAGGAATTAATTTTTCTGGAAATTGATAAGGACCATAATTATTTGAGCATCTTGTTATATTTATTGGAAGATCATATGTTTCATGATATGCTCTAACCAGTAAGTCTGCTCCAGCTTTACTTGATGAATAAGGGCTGTTAGCTGCAAGAGGAGTGGTTTCTGTAAAGTATCCAGTTGAACCTAAGGTTCCATAAACTTCATCAGTGGAAATCTGTACATATTTCTTGATATTTGATTTTTTAGAAGATTCGAGTAATGTTTGTGTTCCAATAATATTAGATTCAATGAAAATCTTTGGATTTTCAATACTACGATCTACATGAGACTCAGCAGCGAAATTAATAACATGATCAACAGTGTCATCTATTACACTATTTACAAATTCAGTGTCTCTAATATCACCTTTAGCAAAAGTGTAATTAGGATTATCTTCAATATCCTTTAAATTTTCAAGATTCCCACAATATGTTAAACTATCTATGTTAATTATCTCATAATTAGGATATTTATTTAACATATAGTTAAGAAAATTAGAGCCAATAAAACCTGCTCCTCCAGTAACAACAATTTTCATTAAAATCCTCCTATACTTAATTTAATAGCTATTTAACTGTATTTAACAAAATAAATTAAATGAATAAATAAATTAAATGAATAAATAAATTAAATGAATAAATAAATTAAACAAATAATTTAATAATATTATTTTCAAACCTATTTTTATATTATTAATTATATTATATAATTAATTTATTAATTTTAAACTTATGTTAAATTTTTACTTTAAAAACATTTTTAAAGTTAGAAAGCGAAGTTTTTCTTTATGTTGATTAATTTAAATGATTGTAACCTTTAGAAGATATTTCTATTATTTTTCCATTTTCTAATGTTAATTCAACTTTTCCAGAGTCAGTTACTTCTCCAATAATATGGAAATCCTTCTCTTTAATAACATAAGGATTAGTAAACCATTCTAATTCTTCTGGTTCTAGTGTGAAAACTAATTCAAAATCTTCCCCATAATGGAATAATAAATCCAAATAATCAAGGTTTAATTCATGAGCTATCTTTTTAATTTTATTAATATTTGGTATTTTTTCCTCATATATCATAAAACCCCCACCATCATTCCAACTTAGCATCTCATGAAGCTCACTTCCTAAACCATCAGTAATATCAGTAGCTGAAGATATATAAGTTGCATTTAAACTTTTACTTTCTTCTAATCTAGCTATTGGATTTAAAGCTCGTGATTTGAATATATCATAATCTTCAGGAAATTTAATATTATTGTTATTATTATTATTTTCTTCTCTTTTTAGAATTTCAAATCCTATTGCTGCATAACCAATATTTCCTGTAATAAAAAGTATATCTCCTTTTTTAAAACCATGTTTATGTTTGCCATCCACCCTACTTGTTGTGCCTAATGCTGTTCCAGATATGATTATTTCATCTTTGCTTTCATTGGTATCTCCACCAATAAGTGGGATTTTGTAGTAATCACATGCTTTAAAGATACCCTCATAAATTTCATCAAAATCATCTAAATCTAATGTTTTTGGAATAGCTATATTAATTAGTAATCCCCTTGGATCTGCCCCCATTGCTGCTAAATCACTTACATTAACTGTTACAGCTTTCCATCCCATTTGAAAATGAGACATCATTTTTGGAAAATGTGAGCTTTGAAGTAACATATCAGATGTAGCCATTAAAAGGCAGGTTTGAAGATCAATTTCTGCAGCATCATCCCCAATATAATTATTAGTATTTTTCTGAATTATTCTATTTATTAACTCTTTTTCACCAATATCTGAAACATTTTGTTTGTTTGGCATAATAACACCCTATAAAAGTTTTTCTATAAATATGAAACAAACATTTCAAACTTTTAAAAAAAGTTTGAACAAAAACTATTTCCAAAAATAACCCAATTTAAATATAAGAAAGGCTTTTATTAATATGAAACAAACATTTCAAACTTTTAAAAAAAGTTTGAACAAAAGCTATTTCCATAAATAAAGCATTTTAAGTATAAGAAATGAATTTATTAATATTAATTGATGATGTTGTCTTTAGTGTAGTCTCACAACATGATTCTTATTGTCAAAATGTTTATCAAATGAAGCTATTTCAGATATTCCATTTAATTCCATTATTTTAATGTACATGGAATCGAAAAAAGATAATTTGGCATCATAGTGAATGAAAACTTTCATTGCTTCATTATAAAAATCTGATTCATCTATTATTGTGAAATTCTCAATGATATTATTATAAATTTCTCTAATTTCCTTTGCACGAAGATTATGAGTTAAGTTAGTAATAGTTTCAGCAATTACTAATTTAGAAATGAATTTTTTCTTTTTTGATATTTTAGGGAGTAATTTAACAGCATCTTGATGCCACTGATCGTTTTCAACAAAAATAGCTATTAAAAAACTAGCATCGAGAAAAATCATCTAAAATCTCCTTTTCTAAATTGTTTTTTGAGTTTTAAGCTATCAATGGGTGTTTTTGCTTTATATCTTCCTACCATTTCTTCAAAACTTAATTTTTTTACAAAATCTAATTCAACTTTACCTTCTTTGTTAATATTCCATTCTATGAAATAACCCTTTCCATCTATGTTGAATTTTTTCCTAACTTCTATTGGAATAACAGTCTGAAATTTATCATATATTTTTGTTGTTGCTATATTATTTATCATACTCTCATCCACATATAATATGTATTTCTTACTATATATGATTATCCTAACTTAAGAATATTTGCTAATTGATACATTCAAACCTAATATTGTATCTAATAGTTAGTTGTTTGAAGATTTTCTAATTTATTTAAATCAATGAATATTCATCCATTTTACCATATTTAGAAATTCAATTGGATAGGTAGCTGTTTCTGTTATTTTTTCAATTATGTACTATATATAACAATTTTTTATTATAAAAATCCTTTAAAAAACTAGTGTCATGACAATTTAATATTATAGTTTTAAATATTTCGTTATCTTTTTAATTAAGCTTTAATTTTCAATCCGACTTAATTTATTAAGTTAGAAAATATCTTAAATATTGACAAAGAGTTGGCTATTTAAGTGTGCTATTTTAACTCTTTAATATTTTACGATACTCAATAAATATAAGTTTTATTTATAAAAAGTTTTTACACTCTTCAACAAATGCTTTAGCATCATCTAAAATATCAATAGCTTCATCTTCTGTGAAATTAATACTGATATCATAATCTGCATCTTCTCGGTCTTCAAAGGAGATTGGAAAAAATTTTAGCTATTTCTGAATTAAAATTATCATTAACTACATATTCCAACCCAAATTGATGAATTGTTCTGAATGTTTTTTAGGTTCAATCCCTCTTTTAAGTAATAGTGATCTAGCTGCATAAAAAACAGCATAATAAGAACGATTAATGGAAGCATCATAATATCCTCCATTAATATCAAATTCTAATACTTCTAAAGACTCTAAAGATTTATTAAATAATAATTTAACATCTTCATCCATATTATACCTCTAACTCAAATTATCCATGTTAGTATATGATTTAACTAGTTAAGAAGAATTCCTTCCCTATCAACATTTGAAAAAAAGGAAAAATTTTTGTATTTATTATAATGATTTAAAGACTTTATTTTAGCAGAAATATATTCTCCATTTTTCATAAGAATATCAAATGTTTTAGAGTACACATCCCCTTTGATTTTTCTTTTATCCGATTTTTTAGATGTAATTATCAATATATCAATATCAGAATCTTTATTGTCATCCCCTCTAGCCACAGAACCGAATAAAATAATTTTTTCGATTTCAGAATGATTTAAGGATTTTGCAAAATCAATAGCTATCTGTTTTCTATCCATAATAACACAACATATACTTAAATTAATTAATTTATATATGTTTTTTATATTTTATAAATATTTTTAATTAAAACTTAAAGTGTATATTTAGTTTGTTTGAAATTATAAGCATTATAAAAAGAGCATGGAAAAATTAAATTGATTAATTTATTTTATATATGAATCATAGCCAGAATGTCATGAATATACACTAAAGTATTACTTAACTACAGAAATAGTATTAATAATTAATTATTAGAAATCTTCAAAATCAGTCACTAAAATAAGATTAATAAATTTTTAGCTTTAAAAATATTTTTAAAAATAATAAAAGCATTCATTATGTTCAAAATGGTTAAATTTTGGAATAGCTTTTGTTCAAACTTTTTTCAAAAGTTTGTTTCAAAATAATAAAAATAGATATAAATCTATTTAAAAAGAATAAAAGAAAAAATAAAAGAAAAAAAGTAAAAATCTAGAATGGGACTGGAAGTCCTAATTCGATTCTACTTTTAATTTCTGCATCTGCTTTTGTTTTCTTGGAGTTAGATAATTTTTCAAGTAAAGGTAAACCTGGTTTAACATCTGCAATGTCTTTGGTTTCGATTATACCAGCATCTACAGCTTTAGTGAAAATAGATTCTCCAGCGTCAGTTCTTGTTAAGACTGTGGACCAGCCATCAGCAGAACCAACAGAACCAGTTGATACATCACTTAACTCAGCAGTGTAATCTTTACAGATATTACATCCTGCTTGTTCATAACCATGAGTGTCTTTAAGAGGTAATGCTAATTCTTCATCTTGGGTGTAAGACCAGAATTTACCTTTACCAATATCCATTTTCTCAGTTAGAGATAATGAAGAGTTTAGTTTTTCATTGATTAAAGTTTGAAGTGAAGCGTATGGGAAGTTTTCCATACAGAAAATACCAACGATTAATTTAATTTTATCAGCTACAAATCTTGTTGCAAAAGGATAAGATTGAGTTTTTCTGATTCCTTGTAATTGACATGGAATAGCTACAGTACCAACTTTTTCTAAACCATAGCTTCTTACAGCTTCTTTTAATGCCCATACATTTGGGGAGAAAGTATACTTGGTTCCTGCAGCGGAAATAATCTCATCAGATGTTAAGGCTACTAATGGTTCTGGTTTCCAAGGAGTTTCACTTGGTCCAGCAACAACAGCACCTTCAATGATTTTTTCTTCAAGTGCATAGGATAATAATGCTGTTACAATTCCACCATCTTGGGAAACTTTTTGAATTGCTTTATCAGTCGCTCTTGCAGATACTGCATTTTTATAAGTTCCTAATACCATTTTTATTCCTCCTATAACCCTAAGTCCTGTTTAATTCTTGCCTCAGGGAACCAACTTCGCGGACAATGAGTGTAACAAGATCCACATTTAATACATCTTGCCTTATTACATTCTGGCCTACCTTCATTAATAGTAAGAGCTCTAGTTGGACATACCATTGCACATGTTCCACATCCAGTACACAAAGCTTTATTTACTATGTTAGTTTGTAAGTCACAACCACAATTTTGGTTACATGCTGCTACATCCATCATAGGTTGTAAGTAATCAAGATCTCCGTTTATTAAAGCTACTACGGTTTTAGCTATTATTTCTGGAGAAGCTGGACAACCTGGAATTGCGAGATCTACTTTTACTAGATCACTTAATGGTACAAAGGATTCATGTTTAGGTTGAGCTTGTTGCCCACCTCTAGAGAATCGTGTAAAACAACCATTTTTAGCACAAGATCCAAATGCTGCTACATAAGTAGCCTTTTTTCTAAGTTCTTTTAATTCATGTAAACTATGTTCATCTTGTAAACAGACAGATCCTTCGACGAGCGCTAAATCCATTTCAGGCATTGGGTTTTCATCATCCCACCATACGTCTACTAAGGTTTGTCCATAAACTATATCTACCATATTTGTAAGTAATTCAGAGAGAATGTCATAATTCTCACTTAAAGACATGACATCTCCAGTACATCCACTTAAATGGAAATATCCAATTCTTGGTTTTTCTGCCACGTTTTCAACCTCCTGTGAAGATTCTTCAGTTTTCTGGGTTGGTTTATAACTTTCAGATTCTTGAAGTTTTTGCTCTTCTAATTTTTTTTGCTCTTCAGCTTTTTTACGTGCTGCTTCTTCAAGCTTGCTCTGATCATCATCTGGTTTAGCTAGCCCTAACCATCTTTTAATTCGTGCCAACATTGCTAAACCCCTATTTCTTTTAAAATCATTTCAATGGCTTGGGGAATCGCATTTTCAACAGGTTCTGATAAACCCATTTCTACATCTGGTGCAGAGATTTCCTTTGGTTTACAACCTACAATAACAACTTCCACTGTTTCAGCAAGTTCGTGTAATGGTTCTTCAACAGGCCACGTATGGACATTTTCAAAAGCCCCTTTTGGCATATCGAAAGGAGAAAATAATTTTAAAGTTCCAGGCTCAGCGTCGAATTCAACAACATCAATTACAATAATTTTTTTCCAACTTTCATGAGGTAAAGTGAAAATAAAGTGAGTGGCTCCAGTTCCAGCATCAACAAACATTGTGTCTCTCGGCATTTCCTTATCTTTGAAATGCTCTTCCAATGCCTTGATTACATAAGGTCCGAAACCATCGTCTTTGAATAAAACATTCCCGCAACCTACAACTAATGTCTCTGCATCATATGTCATGGTATTCCCTTAAAAATCCTTAGATTTTTACCATTTCATCTTTTACAACACTCTTATCTTCATCATCTACAACCATTACGTGGGTAGCACAAGATAGACAAGGGTCGTAAGCTCTGATAACATGAGCTCCATACTCATGATGGAAACCTTCAGTTGCAGGACCCATAGTTGGAATGTTCCAAGTAGTAGGTACTAAAGCACTGTAGAATTGAGTTTTACCATCTTTAACTTGAGCTAAATGTATATCAAGTCCTCTTGGAGCTTCGATAGCACCTACACCAATTTTGCCAGTACCTCTTATATCGAAGTCAGCTAAAGTTGGAGCAGAAGTATTTAACTCATCAAGAATTTCAATAGCTCTTGAAAGATAAGATTTCATTTCGTGTGCTCTGGTTACATGCTGTGCAACTACACCTTTACCAGTGTAGCCACCGAATTTAGCAGCTCTTGCTCTTGGACCAGCTTCAACATTTACACCATCATATAATGGTATTGTGGAACAAGCACGTTTTCCGATTTCTGGATCATCATACCAGCTTTCTGGCATAATTTCAGTAAATCTATCAAAGTCGAAGAAGTCACGATTTCCGTAAATTCTGTCACTTGCAAAAACAGGTTGGTCAATAGCACCTAAACCTTTTGGTATAGGTTGTCTTTCACCATCAATTACTATTCCATCCTCAACAAGACTAATAATTAAGTCTACGTGAGCATTAACTTTTGGTACTAAAGCTTTTAATCTGGAATATAGCTTTTTACGAGCTAATTCAGAAATATTTTGTGCCATACCACCGATTCTAACATCGGATGGGTGAATACCTTCACCAGCAACCATATCTACAACATACTGAGTTACTTTTCTGATTTCAGAAACGCTATCTACAGCTGTAGCAAATAATTCTTCAGGTACAAAATCAGTAGCTACTAAAAAATGATGTATAGCATGACTGTTTACATTACTTGCACATAAAGTAAGTTCTCTTAACAATTGACCAGCTCTTGGTACATCGATATCTAAGGAATCATCCAAAGCTTCAACAGAAGCAAGTGTATGTGGTACTGGACAGACCCCACAGATTCTTTGACATAAAACCGGTGCAGTTTCAGGTGCTTTACCTGAAACCATCTTTTCTAAACCTC
Source organism: Methanobrevibacter filiformis (assembly GCF_001639265.1). GTDB lineage: Archaea > Methanobacteriota > Methanobacteria > Methanobacteriales > Methanobacteriaceae > Methanacia > Methanacia filiformis. The sequence continues at coordinate 3,081 of NZ_LWMT01000248.1, read as the reverse complement.
TAACAGGTGTGATACTGAAGTATCTTCCTTTGGTAACAATCCCTTCATCATCGACTTCCATGACAAGCTCTGCATGTCCTTCTTGACGAGATGTAGGAGATATAACTATTCTTTCGCTCAAATGTGTCACCTCTTATTTTTTATTGAAACCATTAAAGTAATTTCAATAATGATTTATTCTTTGAAGATTACTATATAATAAACTTTCTTTTAAAAAAAAAAAAGTAAACCTTATATAGTGAAAGAAACAATACGAAAAATTTTATATTTTATTAATAAGAATTTAGCTAAATTTATTACAAATATGAAACAAACATTTCAAAATTTTTAAAAAAGTTTGAACAAAAGCTATTTCCAAAAATAAAACATTTTAAGCATGAAAAATGCTTTGATTATAGAAAAAATGCTTTTGTTATATGAAATATACTTTTGTTATATAATATTAAAAAAATTAAAAAATAATTTTTGAAGTTAAGATTCTAATCTAAATTTACAGTAATTAACTGTAAATTCAAAATATTATCTAAAATAGGTTTAACATACATTGTTACTCCACAAACTATTTTTTAGTATAATAATAATGTATATAAACAGCCCTAAAATGAAATAAGATAAAACTTGAATATCTACTATTCCAGTTTCTATTCCTAATATAGTATAAGTTAATAATAGTGCATATAATCCTATATAAAATGAATCTTTAGTTAATTTAACTATTTTATGACCTATACCTAAAATAAATCCAAGAAGACCCATTCCTAAACCTACACCCACTCTTCCAAAATCAATGAGCATAGGTCCAATTAAAGTTGGAGTTAATGTGACTTTGGTTCTCCAAGCTAATAGCTGACCAATTATTGATCTTGGACCAAATTCACTACCTGGTATTGCACTTGCGGTTAATGATCCATGAAGCAATCCAAAGTCACCAGATATATAATTTAAAAGATTTAAAACATGTAATGTGAAATCTGCCCTGGTTTGTAGACTATAAATAGGATTAGTATTGTGTGTAATCATGAATTCTCCTATTGAACGAAAATAACCAATACCAGTTATCATAATTAGTCCAAGAAAAATCCCAATTATTATTTCCCAACTAGCTAATATTTTTCCATAATGCCCAATAATGATCATTATCAGAAGTATGGAGATTATAGGACTTCGATAACCTAAAAAAATTAATAAACCTAATGAAATAATAATAAGGACAAGATATCGGAATCTAAACATTGATAATGTAATTTTATTAGTTTTATAATCATTTAAATAAGAAGACAGAATCAAAGCAACAGCAGGCACTATTAAAAATACAGGCATTGTTAAAATTGGCTTTAAAGAATATCTTAAAGAAGGATTAAGCATAGGAATTCCACCAACTGAAGCTATACATAAAAAAAAGAATATTACAGCTACTAAAAACAGGCAAAAACCTATAGAGTAAATATCATCATAATTAAACTTAACAATTGATTTATTATTCTTGAAAAAAAATCTAGGGATAAAATTGCTTCCAATGAAAAATGAGATAAATGCAATAGCTAGATTTATCTCTAAGGAAAATGATATTGAGTTAATTGATAAACTTAGAAAAATTGAAAAGAGTATAATTACTATTAATGGTGAAAATATGTATTGTGTTATGAAATTAGTTCTATTTCCATTTGATAAAAAATTCCGACTTGGATACAAACTTATAAAGAAGCTATTAACCCATTGATCTTCTAGATATAGCATAATTTTAAATATAATTGTAAACAACCATGATCTTTTAAAATTATATTGAATAAATCTAATAGTTTTTGCAACTATTGAATAAATTACACTCATTGTTATCACTTTTAATAGCTATAATTAAATAAATTGAATATATTTAAACACAAATAAATCTTTTTAATTAATTATATTGAGTATAATTAGCTATATCTATGAATTATACATTTATATAAGTAAAAAAAGATAATAAATTATAAAAATAAATTATAATTAATTAATATTAATTAATAACTTTTGAATATATAGCTCAAGTTATTTTAACAATTCTTTCAACATCATAATGTTTTTTAATAGATTTAATATCATTGTCAGTCACATTCACGACTCTAAGTATTATAAACCCTGTTTTTCCATCAACTTTCCCTAAAATTTCATTTGCAATAGCTAATTCCTTATCTCTAGCCATTACAATGTATAGCTGATCCCTAGTACCATCAGTAGACGGTTTTATTGCAAAACGTTTTCCATTATCATGAAGCGAAGTGTCTAACCCTTGAAGTACAGTACTTTTTACTCCATTAATGGATAACATTGTCTCTACTGTGTAATTAAGCCCTGTAGGTAAATCAGAAATAAGATCTTGAAGTGTTGTAATGTTTCTAGAATGAATTACTATATCTGTAATATTATTATATGTATTACCATGTGTTTCAAGGGTTATGTGTTCCATATACATATCAGCACCTTTTAAGTTAGTGTAAAATCCTACTAAAACTGGACTCCCATTTACATCTAGTAATATTCTAGGAGTATTATCAATCCAAAGAACCTTTCCACTAATTTCTTGATAGTCACCATTTGTGGAATTGTAACCTCCAGCTTGAGCACTAACTACTTTTCCTTCCCTATAAAAAGATAGATATTTTTCCCATAATTTATTTCCAGTAGAACTATCAAAAGAAACAGACTCTATATTCCTATTTCCTGTACTAGTATGTAGAAAAACAAAAACAATACCTAATAAAATACATACTATGATTAATATATCAACATTTGTCTTTTTCTTTGAAATTTTTTGAAATAGTTTTACTTTTATTATAGTGCCTCCTTAATCAATTAATTATTAACTATTATATAATTTATATTTATTATATTATATTTATTATAGATATATACTGTTTATTATTTAAATGTTTTTAATTATTAGTATAATTTTATATTAAATTATTAGTATAATGTTTAGGAGATTATCCATAATTAAAATAAAGGTTTATGATTGTTGGATATGGTTTTAGATGTTTTTTAGTTTTTGTTTTAGTTTTTTAGTCTATTTTTTGTGTTTTAGTTTTAAACTTTTTTAATGTG
>NZ_LWMT01000247.1 GCF_001639265.1 Methanobrevibacter filiformis | reverse complement strand
TGTATATGGAGTTTTTGTAATATTTATTGTAGTCTCCTTTAAAGTATACTGCGCAGTATTTGCCTTTTTTGGAGTTGGAATATAGTATGTTGGACTCGAATGTGTTGGATTTGCCTTTTCCATTGATGGCTGAGCGAGTGTTTTTGAGTATGGTGTTGGATTGGATGTTATTTTTGTTTCCGTCGATAACTAATCCTTTTGCTTTGTTGGAATCAATTGTATTTTTTATTATGTTGTTTGTGTTGCCTTTTATTGTTAGTCCATTAAGATTGGATTTGAGGGTGTTTTTGGTTATGGTTGATTGATTTCCTTTAAATTCGATTCCGTTATTTTTATTGTTGTGAATATTGTTAGATTGAAGATTAATTGATCTTCCTTCTCCATACATTCCTTTTTGAGTGTTAGATTTGATTGTGTTATTTGTGATTTTATTTTTATCTCCTTTTACAACAAGACCATTTTTATTACCTGTAGCATTGTTTTTATAAATAGTTAAAGTACTTCCTTTAACATCTAAACCATTAATACCATTCTTAATCAAGTTATTATTCTGGATGCTACCATATGTTCCTTCAATTTTAAGACCATGATACTTATTTTTAGACATATAGTTATTATAAATATAATATTTATTACCAAAAATAGCAATACCTGATTCTTTATTGCTATTTACATTGTTAGAACTTAAATTAGCGTTATTACCACTTAACCAAATACCTTGATGCTTATTAGAATTTAAACTATTTTTTGAAACATTAGTATTGTTACCATAAACTGTTAGACCTACATTATTAGACTTTACATTGTTCATATGAACATCTGGATTATTACCAGCTATGTAAATACCATTGCCTTTATTATTTGATATATTATTGTAATAAATAACTGTTTTACTGCCTTTTGCATGTATGCCATGGGATTTACTATTACTTACAGTATTATACTTAATATTATTGTTATTTCCAGTTATATCAATACCTGCTTCCCCACTACTCTTTACATTGTTAGAACTTAAATTAGCGTTATTACCACTTATTAGAATACCTTGATGCTTATTAGAACTTAAATTATTTCTTGAAACATTAGTATTGTTACCATAAACTGTTAGACCTATATTATTGGACTTTACATTGTTCATATGAACATCTGGATTATTACCAGCTATGTAAATACCATTGCCTTTATTATTTGATATATTATTGTAATAAATAACTGTTTTACTGCCTTTTACATATATGCCGTGAGATTTACTATTGCTTACAGTATTATATTTAACTTCATTGTTATTTCCAGTTAGATCAATACCTTCACGGTTTCCAGTGATTTTATTAGATAATATCTGGTTGTTATGACCAGTGACTGTGATACCGTTGTGTTTATTGTTATTTATTGTGTTAGAACGAATTATGGAATAATTAGTAGTAGAATATAAACCTCGATTACTATTTCCACTAATAATATTGTTTTCAATGATTAATGAATTAGCAAGAATCAGTATTCCGTGACCTGTACTGTAATTTATAACAGAATCCGAAATCTTAGAACCATTACCAGTAGAATAGATTCCTCCACCATTAGCACTACTGCGAGCAATATTATAAGTGAAAATAGACTTAGAAATGTTTACTTTTGATGTTGAATAGATTCCTCCACCATTAGATGCAGAGTTACGATTAAATTTAGAATTAGAAACTGTGATAGTGGAAGTAGTATAAATAGCTCCACCATTTAAACCTGCTTTATTATCTTCAAAAGTAATAGAACTTATAATTGTAGATTTTGATAAATATAAAGCTCCACCATTGCCAGATTTCGCAACATTAAATTTAAAAGTTAATTTTCCAGATAAATCCACACTATCTTCTGAAAAAATAGCTCCACCATCATCATCCGCAATATTTTCACTGTAAACACCATTAGTAACTTTTAATGGTTTTTCAGAATAGATTGCTCCTCCAGACTTACTGGCATGATTTTTTGTGAAATTAGAATTAGATAGAGTTAAAGTAGAGTTAGTGAAAACTCCAGCACCATAGATAGCACTGTTATTATTGAAAACAGAGTTTTTTATATTCGTATTGGATAGGGCATAAATAGCTCCACCATTTAAGTCTGCTTTATTGTTTTCAAAAGTAATAGAACTTATATTTGTAGATTTAGATGAATATAAAGCTCCGCCATTACCAGATTTTGCTACATTGGATTTAAAAGTTAACTTTCCAGATAAATCTACATTATCTTCTGAAAAAATAGCTCCACCATCATCATTTGCACTATTTTCACTGTAAAGACCATTAGTAATATTTAATAGTTTTCTAGAGTAAATTGCTCCTCCAGAATTGTTTGCATGATTTTTTGTGAAATTAGAATTGGATAAAGTTAAAATGGAGTTAGTGAAAACCCCGCCACCGTACATAGCATTGTTATTATTAAAAATAGAGTTTTTTATATTTGTATTGGATAGAGTGTAAATTGCTCCTCCATTTAGTCCTGCTTTATTGTTTTCAAAAGTAATAGAACTTATATTTGTGGATTTAGATGAATATAATGCTCCACCATTGCCAGATTTTGCTATATTGGATTTGAAAGTTAATTTTCCAGTTAAATCTGTATCATTTTCTGAGTAAATAGCTCCACCATCATCATTTGCATTATTTTCACTGTAAAGACCATTAGTGACTTTTAATGGTTTTTTAGAGTAGATTGCTCCTCCAGAATTGTTTGCATGATTTTTTGTGAAATTAGAATTGGATAAAGTTAAAGTAGAGTTAGTGAAAACTCCACCACCATACACAGCACTATTATTACTAAAAACAGAGTTATTTATATTCATATTGGTTAGAGTGTAAATTGCTCCTCCATTTAGTCCTGCTTTATTGTTTTCAAAAGTAATAGAACTTATATTTGTGGATTTAGATGAATATAATGCTCCACCATTGCCAGATTTCGCAACATTAGATTTAAAAATTAATTTTCCAGATAAATCCACATCATCTTCTGAAAAAATAGCTCCACCATCATCATCTACACTATTTTCACTATAAACACCATTAATAATATTTAATAGTTTTTTAGAGTAAATTGCCCCTCCAGAATTATTAGCATGATTTTTTGTGAAATTAGAATTAGATAAAATTAAAGTAGAGTTAGTGAAAACCCCGCCACCGTACATCGCATTGTTATTATTAAAAATAGAGTTTTTTATATCTGTATTGGATAGAGTATATATTGCTCCACCATCATATTTGGCAGAATTATTTGAAAAAGTGTTTTTATCTGATTTTAAAGTGTTTTTGGAGTAAATTGCTCCACCATAATTATTAACAGTGTTGTTTATGAAATTAGAGTTAATAATGTTTAGTAATTCCATTGCATAAATAGCAGCACCGTTATCTGCATTATTGTTCTCAAAATCACTGTCTGTTATGTTTAATTCTTCTTCAGTATGGATTGATCCGCCGTTTAAGTTAGCTTTATTGGATTTAAAAGTGGTGTTCTTTAAAATGGCTGATTTAACTAAGTATATTGCTCCTCCATTTTCAGAGTCTGCGGTATTGTTTGAAAAGAGGCAATCTGTGATTTTAAGTTCGGTATTGGTGTATATTGCTCCTCCTGAGTTATTTGCAATGTTGTTTGTGAAGTTGGAGTTGTTTATTTCAACATTGTCTAACGAGTAAATAGCTCCTCCATTTGTCCCTGCTTTGTTATTGGAGAATTTACAATTAGTGATGGTTGTTTTATTTCTTGAGTATAATGCTCCTCCATTGGCTCCTGCAGTATTTCCTGAAAATGTGGATCTTGTTAATTTTAAGTCTTCACCAGCACGAATAGCACCTGCAGACCTAATAGCACTATTATTTAAAAAATCAGAATCGTCTATAGACATGGAGCCAAAAGAATATATTGCTCCACCAGTATCGGCACTATTATCTTTAAAAGTAGAGCTTGTTAGTTTAAATGAAACAGGCATGTCTGCGGGGTTGTGATAGATAGCTCCGCCCCTATCCGCAGCAGTGTTGTTTGTGAATTGGGAGTTTGTGATGGTTACATTTGATGCTCTTGAGAAGACAGCTCCACCATAAGAATCAGCAATGTTATTTTGGAATGTGCAGTTTTTAATGGTTATTGTGGAGTTTCTACTGTAAACTGCACCTGAATCTGGGGCAGAATTATTTTTAAATACACAGTCAATAACTTGATCAAAACCAAAAACTAGAGAAATTGCTCCTCCTCTATGTAAAGCATAATTATTTTCAAAGGAACAATTACGAATTGTAGTGTTGTTAGCATGAGTATCAATGGCTCCACCTTCAATATAATCATCAGAACCAGGATTAATACCGTGATTATTAATAAAAATAGAATTTTCAATTATGGAATTATTTCCACCAAATAAGCCAATAGCAGTGCCACTTTCAGCTTCATTATCTTTAAAAAGGCAGTTATCAACATATATGGTGTTAGTTGACCTGATACATCCGCCAGAAGAGTTAGATTTCACATTTATAAAATCAATATATTTAAAAGTAATATTTCGACCAGTAACCTCAAAAATAGCCACACCATTACCTTGACCATCAAAAATAGCATGGTTGCTCTTGTTACCTAAAAAAGCAACATTATTCACATCTACATCAATCCTATTACCATCAGAAACATAAGTTTTACTACCTAAATGAACAATGTCTCCTGAATTGAAAGAATTTTCAACATCAGTAAAAGAATTACCTGAAACCGTAACATCAGCACCACTAACAGATGAAACCATTGCAAAAAGAATTAATGCTATTAAAAGCAAAAACCATCTACATCTATTGCTTTTAACCCCATTTTTAAGACCCTGAAACATAAATATTTCTCCATAACGACCCATAATTATAAAATATACTCCTTATAAACATTATTGAACAGAAAAATTTAATTAATTAATAATTAATAATATAATAACTACTAACAAATATTAAAAGAATAATATTTAAAGTTTATGATAGTTATACGAAACTAATATTAATAATAAGAAATAATAAGGCATAAATATGAAAATATACAGAATATAAAGTAAATATTATGAAAAAATAATAAAAATGAGACTAAATAAAAAATAAATAATAAAATACAACATGATCAATATAATTTATAGTTTGTTCAATTATAGCTCAAGATCATTAGAAGCACTATTTGAAATATTATTATTAAATTTCATGAATTATTAAATTTAAAAGATTTTAAAATCTTATTTTTATCATTAAGTATTGTACTTTCATTAATGCGTGCAAAATTCAAGTAATAAGTATTATTGTTTTTAATAAACATTAAAATATTAGATTTTACATATTCACCATGATTATTAAAAGTACAGTAAATATCTAAAGCTTGAACACCCCCAACTGTAGTGTATGTGTAATTATCAATTTTAGATTTAATAATATCTGATTCAAAATAATTTAATTCATCAGTTAAATCAGTATATTGATTATCTCTAATCCTAATGAAAAAGACCCCATCTTCGACCTGAAAAAATTCATGATTATCAGAGGAAGGATTAAACTCACCATTTTTACCCATCCAATCACCAGGATAAAGAAAAGAAATATCACCATTATCAAATAGATTATCATGTGAACTATTACTATAAGACATACCTAAACCACCAAAAGTTGTAAATCCAAATAAAACAATTAAAATCAAACCAATGACAGAAACAGGTCCCAAACCCCACTTATATCCCCTATAAATTCGAAGGTTATTAACTTTTTTAGAATTCTTAACTTTAGATTTTTTAAGTTTTTTAGAACCTTTAACTTTGGACATTTCAATTTCTTTAGAACCCATATTACCATATTCCTTAATATTCCAACTATAAACTAAAGAAAATACAACAAAAATAATGGGTAAAAGATAAAAACAACTCCATAAAACACCTTTTAACATATCGTATACTATAAAAACAACAAAGAACACTGATAAAACAATATTTGATATATTTTTAGTACTTAGAATTAATACATCATCACCACCTAAATCTTTAGATGTGAAACAGAAAAACATGCCAAAATAGAAAATAGTTGAAAAAACACCAAAAAAATCATCTATAAAAAATATATTTACAATTAAAGTGCAAATTGAAATCAATAGCAAAATTCTCTGAATATCCCATCCTTTCTTATAATATAAACAAATCAAAGTAGGATTAATAACATACAAACAAAAACAAGATAAAAGGATTAAAAATGCTATTGAACTAGATATTACAAAACCATAACTATCATAATGACTCATAGCCCAATATGAAATTAAAAAAACTACAACTAATGGAAAAAATAACTTCTTTTCTCTACTTGTTACTAACATAATACCACCAATTAAATCACATGTTTACCTTTGAACCAAATTCTAAAAATTTATTATAATAATCATCCGCTTCCTCTCTCTTATTAAGCTTCATAAGATATTCAGAAATCATATAATAAATATTCCCATCAAAAAGATAATTAGAGTCTAAAAACTTTTTACATAACATTAATCCATTTTCATAAGATTTCTTTGCTTTTATAAGCATTCCTAATTTTTCTAAGCATATTCCCTTACGATAATATGAATCCAGTGCACCATCATCTTTTTTAATGGATTTAGATATATATTTCAATGCACCTTCATAATTACCATTCTCTTCCAAATAAAAAGCATAAATAAAAAGGTAAGGATTGCTAGGATCTAACTCAACAACTTTACCCATATAATTAATAGCATCGGTTAATTTATCCATTTTATAGTACAAATTTGCTAAATTATTTAGTACAACAACATTATTAGGGTTTAGATCAAGCAATATATTATAAATTTCAAAAGCGAATTCTGATTTATTTTGTAATTCAAAAACATGACCTTTTAAAAGAAGTCCCTCCTCATAATCAACATTATTCAAAATATATTCCACACATTCCAACTCATCATTATAGTTTTCTTGTTGTTCAAAAAAATCACATTTAGTTAATAAAAGATCCATATTATTTTCATTATAAAATAACCCATTATCTAAAACTTCCTGAGAGTCCTCATAAAATCCAGAATTAAATAAACAACGTGCTTTACTTTTCCATGACAAAACATTATTAACATCAAAATTAATAGCAAACTCATAATATTTAATTGCTTCAGTATAATTACCCAAAAACTCATTAGTCTGACCTTTTAAAATAAAAGTATCTTTAAACTCAGGATCAATAAGTAAAACCTCATCAAACTTTAGCATCGCTTTATAAAACTCTCTTGAATTTAGATAATGAATACCTAACATTAGTTTAAATCTGATTTTACACTTTTTAAAAAAAGACAACATAACTGTTAACTCCTTAAATGTTTATCATATCTCTTTGCCAATACATCAAATCATGTTTTAAACTTATTAAACAGAATTAATGTAATGGATATTTTATAAATAATAATTTAAAGCACATGAAATAAATTGTTATCTACTTAAATTAGACTTTAAAAGCTCTGCTTTACTATAATATTCAGCTGCATTATCAGTTTTACCCAATAAATCTAAAAAAAGACCTATGAACTGATATAACTCTACGGAAGGATTAATTTCAATTAATTTAAATGCTAATTGAAGACCTTTTTCACAAATTTTTTCAGATTCCTTAATCCTATTTAATTTAGATAAATATAATCCTTTATAATAATATAAAGAAAAATCATTCCTTAACTCCATAGATTCATTTATAACATCCAAAGCCTTATCCCACTCCTCTTTTTCATCTAACAAATTAGAATAAGCTTGTAAATAACTAGTATTAAATCGACCAGACAAATTCACAGCTTTTTCCATAGCTATTAATGCATCATCAATATTATCTAGTTCAAAAAATACAAATGCAATCTCATACCAATATTTATCATCATATTTATTAAGCTCAAGTAATTTATAATACCATTCCAATGCAAGATTAAATTTTTCCTGTAAATAAAAAATAGAAGCTTTTAAATGAGTACCTTCTTCTTCCCCAATACCCTGTTCTAAAATATAATTCGCACAATATAACTCCTCCTCAAAATTACCACAAAATTCAAAAACACCTGCTTTAGCTAATATTAATTCCAAATTATTCTTATTAAACTTTAAAGCCTCATCAAACAATTTAATTGCATCATCATACTTTTCAAAATATACTAAACAGTTACCTTCACCAATCCATCCCTCAACACAATTAAAATCTATGGAGCGAGCAATACCATAGGAATTCAATGCATTAAGATAATCATTTAAGTGTAAATAAGCTATAGCTTGGAATATAAAAGCTTTTTCATGTTTAGGAAATGTTTCGGAAGACCTTGTGAAAAAATTTAATGCTTTCTTAATATCTCCATTGTTAAAATGAATAATACCTCTTTTTAATTCGTGTTTAGCTTTATTTTTATTTATAAAATTAAACATGCCAATCACCTATATTCTTCATCTTACCCCTATTCATATACAGTTAACAACAGTATTTTAGCTGATTTTTTAAAATTATTCTAACATCTATATATAATAATGCATATTAACTTATTTTTTAATAAGCCTTTTAACTTCGTTTGTTGTCCATCCCTCTTGACTATCTAAAATTTCCTCCAATTTTTTTAAATCTTCATTGGATATTTTGAGGTTATCTGTCTTCTTCTATTTAGCAATTAAACCATTATAACAATACCCATTATATCTCATTTATCCTACATAACTATGCCACAGAGACATGTATAAATAAAGCTTTTTTAACAGGTTGACCTCTTATCCTATCCTACAAAAAGTAATTTTATCAAAAACTTAGACTTTTGCAAAGTCATTTTTAAGTATAATCCCTACTTTATGCCACTTATTATTAAAATTAGGAAACCAAGCATATTATTTAAAACCCAAGTTTCTTATTATAAATTACAGACATCGTATTTGATCCTTGAGTAGGATTACTAGCCATTACATAACCATTTTTGTTAGTAAAAACAACTTGGGATGTGTATTTGAAAGGTTTATTTCCAATATATATCGTTTTAGTATAATTCGAACTATAATTATAAATAATTTTGTTATCATTGCGTTTTGGTGAAAATCCTAGCATTTTTGCTATAGGATTAAACTTACTATTTGTATTAATAATTTCAAGACATAATTTTTTAATATTATCATACATTCTCTTTTCATTTCTCAAATTGATAACTCTCTCTTTTTCTAACTCCATTTTATACGAATTGTTTGTTATTAGATCATGAGGAATAGCGAATAGAATTGTAGAGCTCATTGTTTCTTTTTTATTTGGTTTGTAAAAATCAGCTCTCCATTTACTAACTATTTTTTTTGTGCCAGTTGATGTTAAAACTTTATCTAAACTATAAGGAGTAAAGTATGTTGAATAATTACCAGATTTTCCAGATTTTCTAAAAGGTGAGGGACCAATCCAATCCAGGTCTGTTGAATATAATTCTTCTGCAGCAGCAAAAGAATCACCATAGATTGAATTTATAAGCATTGCAGAAGAATATCTTAGAACAATCCCTGGTATTCTCGCTAATCTAGCAGAACTATATGCAGACATAAACGCATAATCTTCCTCTGTAGAACCATAATCTGAAGGTTTAAGAAAGGTGCGTGCACCCCAAACCTTATAATAATATCTATTCTCCGAAAAAAGTTTATTATTATAATTTTTAGATGAAGATTTAGGCATGCGAATAGTTTTAGCACCTACATGTATATAATTTGTAGCATTACTTTTTGTATTGTTACTCTTACGAGATTTATATCCTACTACAAATGCAAGTATCGCAACTAACAAGCCAACTGTAGCATAAGCATAGGAATCACCACCAGTAGTAGCTTTTTGATCTTTTTTAGAAAGTAACTTTCCTTTTTTATCAGTCGATAAAGCTTTACCACTATATAAAAGTTCAAAAAGTCCAGTAGGAACAGTGATAATACCAAACACTGGATCGTTGTATGTAATATAACCATTTTTATTAGATACAATATCCACATAGTGACCATATGGACCAAATTGTAAATAAGCAATGTCTCCTTTTCTAAGTTTATTTGAAGATACCGAAATAGCATTGAGGTTAACACCATATTTATTAGCTATTTTTTTCATCATATACATGGAAGTTAACCCCTTCTTAGTGTTTAATTCCTTAATTAATTTAGATTTACTTAAAAATATTCCTTTTGAAGCTAAGAGTGATTGAAGACCAACAGGACCACAATAAACATAATAATTATTACTATTTCTTACAATACTTACTTTCAATCGATAAACATTATTTGAACTTTTCAAATCCACAGTAGAACTTTTAACTGAAACAGTACTTTTAACAGTCCCATTGACCCCTGAAGAAATTATACCTTCAACATACAATACAATCTGTTTTCCCTTAGCTATTTTATCAATTTTAATCGAACCATTAAATTTTTTCCAATTAGAACCTGAAAAAGAATAACGCATATTAGTTAATTTAGGAAGCTTTGCTGATAAGTTAACATTAAATGCATCACCTGGACCCTCATTCTTAACATAAAATGAATAAGTTAAAGAATTATTTTGACCTACTGGATTAGGATTAGCTATAACAAAAACATTTAAATCGCAAGGAGGTCTGAAAATTTTTTCTAACTTTTGATTGTCTATTTTTGCTGTGAATTTGTAGATTGACCATTTTTTCCCTGTTTTTATTGTTACTGTTGCTTTATTGTTCTTTAGGATTATTTTTTTGCTTGATATTTTTAGGGATTTCCATGCTAATTTGGTTGTTTTTACTTTTTTCACTTTTTTAGTTTTTGGATCTTTTTTCTTTACTGTTATTGTCTTTTTGTATTGTTTGTAGAATCCAAATTGTGATACTGTTGATGGTATGATTTTTTTAAGTTTCTTTTTATTGTTATCTAGTAGGATTAAGGTTATTTTGTAGGATTTGTTTGGTTTTAGGTATTTAACATTTGGAAGTTTTAGTTTGGCTATTACATATTTTGATACTTTTGTGTTGTGGACTTTGTTTATTTTATTTATTCCCCACCAGTTGTATTCTGCATTTATTGAACCTGATTTTCTTTTTAGGTTGTAATTTTTATTTATAATGTAATTATAGTTTAAATAATTGTTTTTGCCTTGTTTTAGATATATTCCTTTTGTGTTTTTGTGTATTGTGTTTTGTATGAATTTGTTTTTGGATCCTATAATGTGAATAGCTAAGTTACTGCTTTTTAATGTGTTATTACTAGCATGATTGGAGTTACCTTTGATTCTGATGTTGTATTGTTTGTTATTCCATAATTTGTTAAGTGTTATTTTGTTGTTGTTTTTTGTTAGTATTATTCCTGATGTTTTACTGCCATGTATTGTGTTTTCTATTATATTATTGTAATTCCCATTGATTACAGTATTTGCATATTTATTGTTGTATAAATTGTTTTTTTCTATTTTATTGATTTTACCTACTACATGTAATCCATGGTATCCATTATTGTATATGGAATTTTTGTAATATTCATTGTAATCTCCTTTAAAGTACACTGCACAATAATCACCTTTTTTAGAGTTAGAATATAATATATTGGACTCGAAGATGTTGAATTTACCTTTTCCATTGATAGCTGAGCGAGTATTTTTGAGTATGGTGTTGTATTGGATGTTATTTTTGTTTCCGTCGATAACTAGTCCTTTTGCTTTGTTGGAATCAATTGTGTTGTTTATTATGTTGTTTGTGTTGCCTTTTATTGTTAGTCCATTAAGATTGGATTTGAGGGTGTTTTTGGTTATGGTGGATTGATTTCCTTTAAATTCGATTCCATCATTTTTATTATTGTGAATATTGTTAGATTGAAGATTAATTGATCTTCCCTCTACATACATTCCTTTTTGAGTGTTAGATTTGATTGTGTTATTTGTGATTTTGTTTTTATCTCCTTTTATAACAATACCATTTTTATTATCTGTAGCATTATTTTTATAAATAGTTAAAGTACTTCCTTTAACATCTAAACCATTAATACCATTCTTAATCAAGTTATTATCATGGATACTGCCATAAGATCCTTCAATTTTAAGACCATGATACTTATTTTTAGACATATAATTATCATAAACCTGATATTTATTACCAAAAATAGCAATACCTGATTCTTTATTGCTATTTACATTGTTAGAACTTAAATTAGCGTTATTGCCACTTAACCAAATACCTTGATGCTTATTAGAATTTAAATTATTTCTTGAAACATTAGCATTATTGCCATAAACTGTTAAACCTACATTATTAGACTTTATATTATTCATATAAACATCTGGATCATTACCGACTATATAAATACCATTACCTTTATTATTTGAGATATTATTATAATAAACAACTGTCCTGCTGCCTTTTACATATATGCCATGAGATTTACTATTACTTACAGTATTGTACTTAACATTGTTATCATTTCCAGTTAGATCAATACCTGATTCTCCACTACTTTTTACATTGTTAGAACTTAAATTAGCATTGTTACCATTTATTAGAATGCCTTGATGCTTATTAGAGCTTAAATTATTTCTTGAAACATTATTATTGTTACCATAAAATGTTAAACCTACATTATTAGACTTTACATTGTTCATATAAATATCTGAACTATTACCATTTATGTAAATACCGTTACCTTTATTATTTGAGATATTATTGTAATAAACAGCTGTTCTGTTGCCTTTTATGTATATGCCATGGGATTTACTATTACTTACAGTGTTGTACTTAACATTGTTATCATTTCCAGTTAGATCAATACCTGATTCTCCACTACTCTTTATATTATTAGAACTTAAATTAGCATTGTTACCGTTTATTAGAATGTCTTGATGCTTATTAGAATTTAAAGTATTTTTTGAAACATTATTATTGTTACCATAAACTGTTAAACCTACATTATTGGACTTTATATTGTTCATATAAATATCTGAACTATTACCAGCTATATAAATACCATTACCTTTATTATCTGAGATATTATTATAATAAACAATTGTTCTGTTGCCTTTTATATATATGCCATGGGATTTACTATTGATTATAGTATTATATTTAATTTCATTGTTATTTCCAGTTAGATCAATATCTTCACGGTTTCCAGTGATTTTATTAGATAATATTTGGTTGTTATGACCAGTGACTGCGATACCGTTGTGTTTATTGTTATTTATTGTGTTAAAGCGAATTATGGAATAATTGGTAGTAGAATATATGCCTCGATTACTATTTCCATTAATGATATTGTTTTCAATGATTAATGAATTAGCAAGAATCAATATTCCGTGACCTGTGCTGTAATTTATAACAGAATCAGAAATCTTAGAACCATTACCTGTAGAATAGATTCCTCCACCATTGACACTGCTGCGAGCAATATTATAAGTGAAAATAGACTTAGAAATGTTTACTTTTGATGTTGAATACAATCCTCCACCATTAGATGCAGAGTTACGATTAAATTTAGAATTAGAAACTGTGATAGTGGAAGTAGTATAAATAGCTCCACCATTTAAACCTGCTTTATTATCTTCAAAAGTAATAGAACTTATATTTGTAGATTTAGATAAATACAAAGCTCCACCATTACCAGATTTTGCTACATTGGATTTAAAAGTTAATTTTCCAGATAAATCCACATCATTTTCTGAAAAAATAGCTCCACCATTATTATCTGCACTATTTTCACTGTAAACACCATTGGTAACTTTTAATGTTTTTTCAGAGTAGATTGCTCCTCCAGACTCACTGGCATGATTTTTTGTGAAATTAGAATTAGATAAAGTTAAAGTAGAGTTAGTAAAAACCCCACCACCATACACAGCACTGTTATTATTAAAAACAGAGTTCTTTATATTCGTATTAGATATGGCATAAATAGCTCCACCATTTAAGCCTGCTTTATTGTTTTCAAAAGTAATAGAACTTATATTTGTAGATTTAGATGAATATAATGCTCCACCATTTCCAGATTTTGCGATATTGGATTTGAAAGTTAATTTTCCAGTTAAATTCACATCGTTTTCTGAGTAAATAGCTCCACCATGATCATTTGCACTATTTTCACTGTAAAGACCATTGGTAATATTTAATGTTTTTTTAGAGTAAATTGCTCCTCCAGAATTGTTTGCATGATTTTTTGTGAAATTAGAATTAGATAAAATTGAAGTGGAGTTAGTGAAAACTCCAGCACCATAGACAGCACTGTTATTATTAAAAACAGAGTTCTTTATATTCGTATTGGATGAAGTGTAAATTGCTCCTCCATTTAGTCCTGCTTTATTGTTTTCAAATGTAATAGAACTTATATTTGTAGATTTAGATGAGTATAATGCTCCACCATTGCCAGATTTTGCTATATTGGATTTGAAAGTTAATTTTCCAGATAAATATGCATCATTTTCTGAGTAAATAGCTCCCCCATCATTATTTGCATTATTTTCACTGTAAAGACTATTGGTAATATTTAATGTTTTTTTAGAGTAAATTGCTCCTCCAGAATTGTTTGCATGGTTTTTTGTGAAATTAGAATTGGATAGAGTTAAAGTAGAGTTGGTGAAAACTCCACCACCATACACAGCACTATTATTATTAAAAACAGAGCTTTTTATATTCGTATTGGATGAAGTGTAAATTGCTCCTCCATTTAGTCCTGCTTTATTGTTTTCAAATGTAATAGAACTTATATTTGTAGATTTAGATGAATATAATGCTCCACCATTTCCAGATTTTGCGATATTGGATTTGAAAGTTAATTTTCCAGTTAAATTCACATCGTTTTCTGAGTAAATAGCTCCACCATGATCATTTGCACTATTTTCACTGTAAAGACCATTGGTAATATTTAATATTTTTTTAGAGTAAATTGCTCCTCCAGAATTGTTTGCATGGTTTTTTGTGAAATTAGAATTGGATAGAGTTAAAGTAGAGTTAGTGAAAACCCCGCCACCGTACACAGCACTATTGTTATTAAAGATAGAGTTTTTTATATCTGTATTGGATAGGGTATATATTGCTCCTCCATCATATTTGGCAGTATTACTTGAAAAAGTGCTTTTATCTGATTTTAAAGTGCTTTTGGAATAAATTGCTCCACCATAGCTGTTAGCACCGTTGTTTATAAAATTAGAGTTAATAATGTTTAGTACTTCCATTGCATAAATAGCAGCACCGTTATCTGCATTATTGTTCTCAAAATCACTGCCTGTTATGTTTAATTCTTCTTTAGCATAGATTGATCCGCCGTTTAAGTCAGCTTTATTGGATTTAAAAGTGGTGTTCTTTAAAATGGTTGATTTAACTAAGTATATTGCTCCTCCATTTTCAGAGTCTGCGGTATTTTTTGAAAAGAGGCAGTCTGTGAGTTTAAGTTGGGTATTGGTGTATATTGCTCCTCCTGAGTTATTTGCAATGTTGTTTGTGAAGTTGGAGCTGTTTATTTCAACATTGTCTAATGAGTATATTGCTCCTCCATTGGTTCCTGCTTTGTTATTGGTGAATTTGCAGTTAGTGATGGTTGTTTTATTTCTTGAGTATAATGCCCCTCCATTGGCTCCTGCGGTATTTCCTGAAAATGTGGATCTTGTTAATTTTAAGTCTTCACCAGCACGAATCGCACCTGCAGATCTAATAGCACTATTGTTTAAAAAATCAGAGTCATCTATAGACATGGAACCAAAAGAATATATTGCTCCACCAGTATCAGCACTACTGCCTTTAAAAGTAGAGCTTGTTAGTTTAAAGCTAACAGCCATGTCTGTAGGATTGTGATAGATAGCTCCACCACTATCCACAGCAGTGTTGGTTGTGAATTTGGAGTTTGTGATGGTTACATTTGATGCTCTTGAGAAAACAGCTCCACCATGAGAATCAGCAATATTGTCTTGGAATGTGCAGTTTTTAATGGTTATTGTGGAATTTCTACTGTAAACTGCACCTGAATCAGGGGCAGAATTATTCTTAAACACACAGTCAATAACTTGATCAAAACCAAAAACTAGAGAAATTGCTCCTCCTCTATTTAAAGCATAATTATTTTCAAAGGAACAGTTACGAATTGTAGTGTTATTGGCATGGGTATCAATGGCTCCGCCTTCAATATAATCATCAGAACCAGGATTAATACCATGATTATTAATAAAAATAGAATTTTCAATTATGGAATTATTTCCACCAAATAAACCAATAGCAGTGCCACTTTCAGCTTCATTATCTTTAAAAAGACAGTTATCAACATATATGGTGTTAGTTGACCTGATACATCCGCCAGAAGAGTTAGATTTCACATTTATAAAATCAATATATTTAAAAGTAATATTTCGACCAGTAACATCAAAAATAGCCGCACCATTACCGTTACCATCAAAAACAGCATGGTTGCTCTTGTTACCTAAAAAAGCAACATTATTCACATCTACATCAATCCTATTACCATCAGAAACATAAGTTTTACTACCTAAATGAACAATGTCTCCTGAATTGAAAGAATTTTCAACATCAGTAAAAGAATTACCTGAAACTGTAACATTAGCACCACTAACAGATGAAACCATTGCAAAAATAAATAATGCTAGTAAAAACAAAAACCATATATGTCTATTGCTTTTAACCCCATTTTTAAGACCCTGAAACATAAACACTTCTCCATAAAGAACCCATAATTATGAGATATATCACCATAAACATTATTGAACAGAAAAATTTAATTAATAATATTAATAACTACTAACAAATATTAAAAAAATAATATTTAAAGCTTATGATTGCTATAAGAAATTAATATCAATAATGAGAAATAATAATGTATAAATATAAAAATATACAGAGTATAAAGTAAATATCATGAAAAAATAAGAAAAATAAGCCTAAGTAAAAAATAAATAATAAAATATAACATAATCAATATAATTCCTAGTGTCATGACAACTTAATTTTAAAATATTTATATATGATGATATTCATATTATACTATATGAAACAGAGAAGAGTAGAGCTTGATGATGAGGAGGATGTTTGTTTAAAAAAGATGGTTAAAAAAGAAA
>NZ_LWMT01000246.1 GCF_001639265.1 Methanobrevibacter filiformis | reverse complement strand
AAGCTTAACTGTAGGATATTTACCACAATTATTACAATAATATTGCCTAAAATAAAATGTTTTATCGCCTGTTTGATTTAAAACAATGTCACGGGAGACAAATTTCTTTCTAATCAACATAGATTTACCACATTTAGGACATCTACGACTATTGAACTCAAAATGATGTGGACTAACCATAACTATATCATTTTGAAGATCTAAGTCCTCATATTCATATATTTTACGATTAAATAATTCATCAAAGCTGGTTTTATTGTCATAAAAATCGAAAAGGTTAAGTTGTATGCTTACTATATTATTATTGTCAGTGATTAATTGGTTATTGAACATATTAATTAATCTACTGACCATTATTAATAAATATTACTATTTAATTCTCTCTAATAAACTCTTACTAATCATTGCAAGTGTAAAAATCATTGTATAGATTGTTATGCTCTTATTTTTTTTAATTTTAGATTTAAAAATTTTTTTTCACAGGAGGTTTTTAGATAATAATTAAACATGTAAATAGTATTTATTAACATGAAAAATAAAACATTGAAAAATAAAATGACAAGGGGTAAAATTTTGACACAAACCAGGAAAGTAATTGTTGTATATCTCAAAATAAAAGTAAAAAAAACTGTGAAAAATTTCGAAATATATATAATGTTTAATAATAATATTATTTAATGAACATGAAAGTGTTCCAAATTCACATCAATAAATGACTATTATTAATGAGAAATACATTAAAAATGGGGGAGGTGAACAGGATAAAGAAGTATGGAATTATATTAATATTTAGTATTTTAGCTATTTTATCTGTGAATACAATGTTAATCATAGATGATAGTGTATCTTATGGAGCTGACATAACAGTCAAACCTAATCTTACAAATAATCAAATCCAGAGTTTGATTGATAAAGCTGAAAATAATAGTAATATTATATTTACTGGAGATAATTATGAAAATATTCATATTGTAATCAATAAAGCACTTAATATTAGTACTAAGTCTAAGACAACACTTAAAGGATCTTCTGCCAATAGTCCCAAAGCAACAGTTTTAACATTTACAGGAAAAAGTAATGGTTCCACAATTTCAGGATTTAATATAGAATCTAAAAATTATGGTATAAGAATAATTGATGCTAAAAACATAGCTATTTTAAACAATCACATTACAAAATCTAGTGAAAATGCAATATACATTGAATTTTCAAGAAATATTAAAATAACTGACAATAGAATAACAGATAATCAAGGACATGGAATAACAATAATCTCGTCTAATGGAACAGATATAATCGAAAATAATATTACGAAAAATGACAAATCAGGTATTATTTTAGAAAAAACAATTGATACTAACATTAACTATAACACTATTAAACTTAATAAGCATTCTGGTATTGAGCTTAATTATCAAACTGAAAAAACCTATATCTACAGAAATAACATTACTAACTCCTCACGAGGAATACTTGTAAATTCATTATCCACTAATGATAAGATATTATCTAATTATATAGGAGATAATAATGGTAATATTGGTCATGATGACAATGGAGATACAGGGTGTGGAATTGCTTTCGGTGGAAAATATGATCGTCTTGGAAGTAATGGACCTAAAATTGAATATAATGGAATAGTTAATCATAGATCCCATTCAATTATGGCACCTGCAGGTATAGGAAACAATAGAATGAATTTTAGCACTAATTGGTATGGTAGCAATGATCCTAAAAAAAGTCATCTATGTGTTCATATCGATTCTGAGTCAGCTCAAGTTAAGTTAGTAAATACCTCTAATGGCGTGAAACTGATATTTTTTGATAGTTCAGGACCTATAACTGATATGGCATCATTTGATGTTAAATTTTATCTAAATGGAGAATTAAAAGAAGTCACAGTTGAAAATGGTGAAGCTTTACTTCAAGTAGGTCAAGAAGGAATTAATTTTATTAAATATATTGTTAATGAAGAAACTGGTAATGCAAGAGTTAATAATCCTAAAAATAACAGTGAAAACAATAATAATCCAAATAATGAAAATAGTAATGGTAACAACGGAAACAGCAGTACCAATGGTAACAACGAAAATGGAGAAAGTGCAAGTGGCGAAAGTACTAATGGAAACGGGTTAGGAAATTCAAATAATAATGAAACTGGAAATGGAAATGGAAATAGAACTTTAAGTGACAACAATGTTATGTCCCCAAATAAAGAATATTTAGATGAGGATAAGAAAGGTCAAGGTCCTGGAGATGCTAAAAGTGAAAATACAGACCCTGATGAAGGTGAAAAATTATCTGCTGTGATTGCAGGAGCTAGTTTTGGAAAAACTCCTAAAGACCCAAAAAAACCAGCATCTTCTAAAGAACTAATAATCAACGACCAATACGACATAAGTAACATAGATAACACCATAATAATAGGTTTAATAACTATTTTCTTTGTAGGATGTATTATTATAGGCTATATTATTAAAGTAAGAAAAATAGCTATTTAAGTTAAAAAAGCAATATATGATTAATTATTAAGAAAATAGTAATTGTATATTGCATGTACTCTTTTTAATAATAACAAATAGGGGCAAAGTCAAATAGGTTAATAATAATTTGTGATAATATGGTAAATGTATATGAAGAACAGTTAGAAAAAGCAGGAAAGTTCCATGGTGATATATGTGGAGGTATAGTTTCTGGGACTAAAATGACAGTTTATGCTCTTGAATTATTAGGTATGGAATTCAATAAAAAAAACAAAGATTTAATTGTATTTTTAGAAATTGATCGTTGCATGTCTGATGCAGTTCAAGCAGTTACAGGATGTTCTCTTGGTAAAAGATCATTGAAACTTGTAAATTATGGACGATTTGCTGCATCATTTTATAAAATATCTACTAAAGAAGCTATTAGGTTAGTAAGTAAAGATGATAAAGAAAAGTATAAAGATGAAACCACAAAAGAAAAAATTGAAAGGTACAAAAATACTCCAAGTGATGAATTATTTGAAGTTCAACCTGTTGAAATTAAAATACCAGAAGAAGATATGCCTGGAAAACCAATAGACCAAGCTACATGTTCAGTATGCGGTGAAAGAATCATGGATGGAAAACATAAATTCATTAATGGACAGGCG
This sequence comes from Methanobrevibacter filiformis, assembly GCF_001639265.1. GTDB lineage: Archaea > Methanobacteriota > Methanobacteria > Methanobacteriales > Methanobacteriaceae > Methanacia > Methanacia filiformis. The sequence continues at coordinate 14,017 of NZ_LWMT01000246.1, read as the reverse complement.
ATTTGTAAATCATGTAGTGATGAATCATATTATAAAATAAAATAAAAAATTTTTATATATTCTTATTTCTTCATTAACATCAATAAATGGTTAATAGATGCGAATAGATATATTCAATGTATTCTTACTATTCCATTCACTTTATCAAAATCAGAGTCAAATGAAGCTATTTCATGTATATTTGCTTCTTCCATTATTTTTATTGAAATTGTATCAACTAAAGATAATCTTCCATCATATTTTAAGAAATAATTCATTGATTTTTTTAAAGAATTCATATCTGTAGAATATATTTGATAATTATCAGTTATATATTGAAAAAGTAATAGACTAGCTTTTCCTCCTACTTTTCCACCAATACTTGCCATTACTTCAGTAATTACCAGATCAGATGTCATTTTTTCTTTATTTTCTAAGTTCTTAGCTAATTTTTCTGATCTCCTATGCCATTGATCTTTAGCGAGGAAAATAGCTATTAAAAACGAAGCATCTATAAATATCATATTTCTAATCTCTTAATATTTTTTCTCCACACGCTACCTTTTTCTTTAATTTAACTGCATTAGTTGGTTCTATTGTTTTACCTGCACCTAGTACATCATTTAAAGTTATTTTCTTTCTAAAATTCAAAACAACTTCTTTATTTTCATTTACATCCCATTCAACTATGTGGTCAATATCATTTATCCCTATTTCTTTCCTAATCTTTGCAGGAATTACAATCTGATATTTGTCATACATTTTGCTTGTAGCTATCAAATAATCACCTCCTTACTAATTAATATATATCATGAATATTTAAATTTTTCCGATATTTTATAAAATGTAAGAAAAAATTTAATTATCAAGAAAATAAAATAAGTAAGAAAATAAATAAAATAAGTAATAAAATAGTTAAAAGCAGTGAAATAAGTAATAAAATAGTTTAAAATTCAAAACCTAATAATTTCCCAAAAGAATTATTATCAATTAATTCTAAAGCAATGTAATCCTTTAAATTAAAATCATCAGATAAATAATCATTAGGAATAGTGTCTGAGTTTAAAGTACAGATATATTGAGTATTTAATTGTTCTGATTTTCTTTTACTTAATTCTAAAGCTAAAGCTATTTGTCTTGAATCAACACCATCAAAAATTTCACTATCATGAATTAAAAAGTCCATATTAAATTTACTTAAGTTTGATTCAACAAGCATCCAATCATAGCAGAATATTTTCATTTTACTGATTCCTCTACTATCACTTTTTGGAAAATCAATATCAAAAGAATATCCCTTATCAGAAGTATTGATTATTAAGCTTCCAGGTTCTTTATAAAGTTCTAAAGAATTTTTACTGAAAATTTTTAAAGATTTCTCCCAAAATGGTCTGTTTACTTCATATTCTCTTCTAATTTTTTCAGATAATAATAATTTGCTTTCTTTAATTTTAGTTTTTTCATCATCAATATCATTATATTTTTTAATGTTTTTATCTACCTCATCAATAGATGATTTCATTTTTAAAAGTTGATCTTGTAATATTTTAAAATCGTCCAGTGCTTTATGAGTATCCAAAATTTTTAAAAGTTCTGAACGTTTTGTATCTAAATCACCTAATTTTTGTTCGTTTTTATTAATTCTATCAGTTAATTCCCTAATTTCAACAGTTAAAAAGTTTTTTCTATTTTCAATAACTTTATTATGAAATTTTCTTGCAGTTCTTAAATCTTTTTTAGAATCTTCCTTGAAAAATAAGCCAATTTTTTCATATAAATCATCTAAATTATTCATACTAGCCTGACTTTCATTTTTAATTGCATCTTGATAGCTATCTAATTTTCGCCTAAGAATCATGTTTTCATTAGTTAATGAGTTAAACTCTTTAGATAAACTATTTGCACTTTTTTGGACTTCCTTATATTCATTGTGGACTTTATATTCAGATAATAACTTTTCTTTATCCTTATAATTTTCTTCTAGGTTTAATTTTTCTGCTTCCATTTCTCCTTTACTTGGAAATGTTTCTTTTATGTTTCTTAATTCTCTATCAACATCAGTCTTATTTTTCCTTATTAATTGTGCATGTTTTGCACATTCCCAGTTAAGACCTATTAAAAATGAAGAGTTTACTTGTTTATCCCATTCTAATTGAGAATCACTATGTTTAAAAGGATTTATATAAGCTTCAGGCTTTTTACGGATAAAATAGTTAATTAAGCTACCAAAAGTAGGAGTGAACTTATTATCATCTTTGAAATTAAATAAACCCAATTCTAAAAGAATTTTCCAATCATTAAGACTATAAAATACATTATTCTCATCTTTTTTAGGAGATAATGGGAAATTATCAATATTTCCTTTGATTAGAATAATATTGGAATTAGCAATGGATCTTGAAGCTCTTATCTTCTCACCAAAAATGTCAATTTCTATACTGAAAGTCCAATTTTTAATTTTATTGATTTTTTTTAAATAGCTATTTTTATCTAATTTTGAACCTAAGCAAAAATGAATAATTTGAATTAAAGTTGTTTTGCCAACCCCGTTTCTTGTATCATTAATATTAGATTTGTTTTCTTTGACTCCAAGAATAATATTTAATCCTTTTTTAAAAGTTACTTCTTTAAATTGTTTATTATCTGCATAAATTTTATGTATCATTTATCCCACCCTAAAGAAGTTAATTTTTAGGAATAAGTACTAATTCATTATTTTCATCAAAGTCAAGTACACCTAAAATAAATAGCATGTCTAAAGTTAATACAAATCTTTCAAAATTGTATATTGAATCATTATCCTTTACTTCATCCCATAATTTAGATAATGACCTTTTAGATGAACAATTTTTAATTACAACTGCTCCTGCCCCTATCAATGTTTCTTTTTCTGTCAAATATTTATTAGGCATTATCATTTTGAACACCATTATATTTTATATTTAGATTCTAGTAATATCATAAAAAAGATAATTTCCAAAAAGTAAAAGTGATTAAAGTGAGTAATTATAATAAATTATATTTTTCTATAATAAATAGTTAATTACTTTTCAAATATTTCACATATAGCAAAAAGATAGCATAAAATAGCTAAACTTGCAGCAGTTTCAGAATTTGAAAGATTTTTTCTACTAAAATCATACAATTCTAAAAATAATTTATCCCCTATAAAATCATTTTTCTTTTTATTAAATTCTTTTTTAAAGCTATTTTGAAGAAGATATGGGAATTTATCATCTTCTTTTGACATTACAGCAATAAATTCTTTAATTTGATGTTGTTTTAAATTTCCTTGAAGAATAAGATTCCTTGAAATTTGAGTTAAATCATTTTTCCTAATTTTAACATCAATTTCTAAGGGATTAGAATCTATTTTCAGAATGTTATTCCCATTATCAATATTTTCATCACATATGATATTTTTTGAGGCAATATAAAAATCATCAAATGTAAAATCAAGTAAAGCAGTTTCTTTTAAAATTTTTATTTTATTTATATGTTTTTCCTTCATTTCTAATAATTTTTCAGCCGTGTATTTTTCAGGATCATTATCTATGAGTTTATGGCACTTTGGGCAAAGAAGAATTAAATTTTTCTCATTTACTTTGTCTTCCTCATCTAATTCATAATTTCCTCGAACAAAGTTATTACTATTTGGATAAATATGAGCCATTTCACCAATCTGATACTTTTCACCAGTAGAATTATCTTTAGAAATAATTAATTCATTATTACATCCATCCATTGAGCATTGATTCCCAGCTTGACCATATAATATTTTAATATCCTTTTCTTTTACTTTTAATCTTTTATTAATCATCCTGCTCCCCCAATTGAAATGATAAATTAATAATTATTAAGTAAATAATACATCTAAAGTTATTTTCTTTCTAAAATTCAAAACAACTTCTTTATTTTCATTTACATCCCATTCAACTCTATATTCAATGTCATTTATTCCTATTTCTTTCCTAATCTTTGCATGAATTACAATCTGATATTTAATATTTTATAAATGTAAGAAAAATTTTAATTATCATGAAAATAAATAAGTAATAAAATAGTAGATATAATTCTAATTTAAAATTATTACCCAAAAGGTAAAATAAAAGTAGATATTCATTTTCATGAATAAATTTAACCTGTTAATTATTTATAGACATATAATAAATATTAAATTATTATTTCTATTTTATCATAATTAACAACAGGTTTATTCTTCTTATCAAATTCTATTAAACCATTTGCTTCCAAATAATCAAGTTTTTGAGTTATATTATAAATATTATCATTTATAAGTTGTACTACTTCATTTACGGATTCTGGTTTTTCTTTTTTAATTAATTCCAGCAATTCAAAGTCTATATACAGAGCATGTATTTTTTCTGGAAAATGAGTTATTAATTCTTTTAATGTTTCATTGGGATCTTTTTTAAATATTTTCCAGTTCTCTAAATCTACCCTATCTAAAACACTATTATTTCTTTTTATTTTGTTTTCTAAATCATTAATTGTGTTATGTTTAATTTCCATTTCTTTTATAAAATCATACCCTTTAATCTCTCTATAGAAACTTATTATCCTTTTACTATCTTCTATTTTAATAGTGGACTTGACTGTATAAAATATTTATACTTTTTCAAACTAAATAAAATTAATCCATTATTAAATAAACATGTTCTTAGGTGAAGAATCTTTTGGTTTAGCATTTTTTAAAGCATTTCTAATGTCTTCCATTGAAATAACTTCATTATCATTTGATATTGCATGGTGAAGTGATGATTTTAATATTTTTTCTTTAATATCTCTTCCAGACATTCCTTTTGTTAACTCTGCCAATAATTTACTTGTTGGTTCAACTTTTATAGGTAATGTTTCTATATATTTATCTAAAATAGCTATTCTTTCTTTTTTATCAGGAAGTGTAAAGTTGAATTCGTCTTCAAACCTGCTTCTAACTGCATAATCTAATTGTTCAGGATTGTTAGTTGCAGCTATTGTTACAACTCCTTCATTATCAGATATTCCATCCATTTCACTAAGTAGAGAATTTACTATTTCTGAAACATCCCCTCTAAGAGCCTGGAAATTTCTATGAAGAGCAATTGAATCTATTTCATCGAGAAATATTAGTGATGGGGAGTTATTACTTGCAGTTTCAAAAAGTTCATGTATCTGACGTGCCCCATCTCCTACATGATCACCTATTAAATTAGTTGCCTTGACTAAATACAATGTAGCATCAAGTTCGTTAGCAAGTGATTTTGCAAGCATTGTTTTGCCTGTTCCTGGAGGCCCATAAAACAATACATTTTTAGGTGTCCAATCTCCAAAAATTTCAGGTGTTTTAAAATATTTCTTAATAACTTTACATTTGGATTTAGCATGTTTTTGACCAATAATATCATCAAAAGATAAGTTAGATTCAACTGAAGTTAAATTAATGTCTTTATTTTGACTATCAAATATTTTTTGTTTATTCTCATTGACTAAAAGTACTATTGAAGTATCTTCAGATATGATAGAGTTATTTGGAACTGCAGTTATTACTTTAAAACCAAAATCAGGTAATATTTTTTGATCAAATAAATAAGAACCCTCACTTACTGCAGAACCTAACCATTGTTCTTTTGCATATTGTTCAAACAGGTCCCTATCAAACATTTCAATTTTAGGAGGCTCCATGATACTTAATTTAAAAGGATAGCCTGCTCCTTCTAAAACTAATGCCCTTGTTTCAATTTCATCTATAGAATTTGCTTGAACCATTTCACTTGGAAATTTAGGAGCTTTTTCTGGAATATTATTATTACTTTGCACTAATTCACCTACAAAATCATTAATTTGATTAGATTGTTGAAAATAATTGAAATATTTACATGTAATTGGAATAATCATTGTATAAATAATATATGTCTAAATAAATACATAAATAGTTATAAGAGTAAATTTAGAGTAAATTTTTAAGAATAAAATTAAACTTAAATTAAAACAAATTAAAATTCAAAATTAACTAAATATCAAGGTACTAATTTTATTAAAACTAATATTTATAATCTTCTATTATGATTAGGATAATTATAATATGAAATTATTTAAATTAAAAAAAGCCTATATCAAGGAAAATATTGAAAAAATAGCTATAAAGTAATCAATAAGATAATTAAAAGCAATTATAAAAAAAGTATACTAAATAAAAAGAAAGTAGGTTAAAAAATATTAACCTTATAATTTAGAGCTAACAGCTAATTTAACATCTTCAGCTTTAACAGTCTTACGACCTGCATGTTTAGCGAAAGATACAGCTTGTCTAGCAACAGTGTTTGCGCATTCTTCTAATGCTTCTGCTAATGCTTCTTTTGCTTCTTCACTGATTCTGTCTGCTCCAGCATTTTTAACTATTCTTGCAACAGGTGCAAGAGGTAATTCACTTTTCACCATAATTAATCACGTCTCCACATTTTAATATTAAATAATATGTATAATACACATATTACTTATTCCTAATATATGTAATTTATCATATATAAATGTATCGGTCAAATAGGGCAAAACTAGGTTAAAATACATAATGTTTTTAAAAATCATAAGGTAAACTAGAATGAAACATCAAAACATGACTAAACTATTTTCATGAAGACAAATGTAATAAACATTTCAAGTGAAACATTATAGGTCATTTTAAAAATATCGTAATGTCATGTAAAAATTAAAAAAGTAAGTTTAGTTAAGATTTAAAGTAAAATAAAGGATAATAATTACTAATTAAAAAGTAATAAATAGCTATTAAATAGAAAATAGCTAACTAAAAATAAGTTAAACTATTAAAACAATTATAAAAATAAATAATTAATAAAAATAAGCAAAAAATAGCAAAAAATAAACTATATAAAGTAAAAACAAGAATTTTAAAAATATGAGGAAATATTAAATACTTATATTAATTTTTCATAAATTTCCCTAAGTTTTATTGCATCTAAATCAAGATTTGGAGACTCACAAATGATTGTAGCATTCCAATCATTTTCAACTAATGACTCAATAAACCATTGTGGTTCTGGACCATAATCTTCCTCATCTAATGTGTGGTGCTTCTTTTCACCTGATTTAGTGTACTCGATTCTTGTAAAATGGCAATGAAGCTTATTAATATCTAATTCATCCTCAAGTTTAGAGAGTATTTTATTATAATCATCTTTTTCAGAAATAAAACCTCTACCTCTTGCATGAAGATGAGCAAAATCAATAGTAGGTTCAAATTTATCAAATTCATTACAAATAGCTATTATTTCATCAATATTTCCAAGTTGTGACCTTTTACCAGTAGTTTCAGGAGCAAAGGTAAATTCAGATATTCCAGCTATTTCTAAATCCTCAAGTAATTTAGTGATTGAAGATTTAGCTATTTTTAAAGCTTCATCTTTAGAATATTTAGAATAATAACCTGGATGGAATACAATTCTGTATGCTCCCATCCATTCTGCTACTTCTGCAGCTTTAAAAAGCATTTCAATAGAATTATCAATAGTTTTTTCCTTATCTGATGATAAATTTATGAAATAAGGAGCATGAATAGAAACAAGCACATTATTATTCTTTGAATTATCTTTTAATATTTTTGAAGACTTTTCACTAATTCTAAGTCCACGTCCTGCCTGATATTCATAAGCATCTAACCCCTCTTCTTTTATAAAATCACATGCTTTATATGCTGGACCTTTATATCCTAAAGGTCTTCCTGCAGGTCCAAATATGATTTTTTGTTCCATTATTTAATACTCCTAATTTATATCTTCCTATTTTTCTATTTTTTCGAAAAATTTATATATAGAACATTACATGAAATAAGTGAAATCAGGTAATATCCCCTTAGAATACGTCACCGTATGGTGACGGTGCTATTAAGTTAGTAAGAGGTTTCTGGAGTTCCGTTTCAATTTTTATCTCTTTTTAATGCTCTTTATTGTAAAAAGAATAACATAAAGAATAACATAAAGAATAACATAAAGAATGGAGATTATTCCACCATATATTATAAAATACCCATAGCTTTATTTGTTTTAGCTATTGATTTTTCATTGTCCCCTTCTAATTCTAGTAATGATCTTATTGCATCTACATTTTCTGGTACAACGTCTGATTCTTGGTGTACTGCTTGCATATAGAATAATTCTCCATCTACTACATTTATAGATTCTCTCCAAACTGGGATTTCAAATAAATCATTTCTACTTCTTCCAAGTTCTTTTGCATACTCCATAAATTCAGCAGTAGATCCTAAACCATCTTTTGCATCAAGTACTAATACTCTTGAACGTTTTTCTAGAGTTTCTATAATTTCTTCTTTTTCTACACTGCGCTCTATTTCAACCATTAAGCTATGTTGGTGCATGAGAGTTGTTGGAACAATTAAAGCTACTGTTGTTATATCAGACCCATATAAAACTGTTTTTAAATCAGGACCATGATGAGAAGGTACTGTTGGAGGATTTGGAACTATTGCATTAATTGGACCTTTGTTTACTTGATTTGGATCCCCACCTCTTCTAACCATTACTGCCCTAATCTTTTTAATGCCACAAAGGTCATCAATAGGTTTTAATGTACGAGTAAGACCAGTAGTATTACATGAAACTACACGAGTGTACTCCCTTCCAAAAGAATCATCATAATTTGAAAATGAGTTAAAAGAAAGTCCTGTTAAATCATGCTTTTCTCCACCTTGATATATTGCCTTAACACCTTCTTTTTTATATTTTTCAAGATTTGCAGGACCTACATTTCCAGGAGTACAGTCCACTACAACATCCGCTTCTTTAATCATATCATCTACAGTTCCAGCTATTTCAATTCCAGCATCCTTAAACAATTGCTCTCTTTCTGGAATAGCTATATATAAATCATAGCCTTTTTTAACTGCCATTTTAGCTTCAAAGTCAGGTTTAGTCTTACTTACTCCAATAACTTTCATGTCATTTTGAATATTTACAGCATCAGCCACTCGCTTACCTATGGTTCCATAACCATTAATTACAACAGACTTCATATTTTGACCTTTTTTAATTAAGCATTAATCAATTCAATAGCTAACATTAATTAATTTAAGTAATAATATCTTTGTATTTCGGTATATAAAAACATTTCTTATTAATTTAAATTATGAATAATAGTTTATAAGGGTTTATATAATATTGCCAAAAAAGAATAAAAAGAATAGATAAATTAAAATACTTCTAAAACCAATAGTATTACGATGTCCTATAATAAATAAATACAAAGGATAATTACTTTAGAGGGTGATGAAAATGAAGTTGAATAAAGGTATAATAGCTATTATATTAATTTTATTAATAGCTATAGTAGGAATATCTGCTTATGCAATATCAAATAAACAAACAGATAAGATTGTTGAAGATTTTAATAATTCAACTGATAATCCAATAATTGTTGAAGTAGAAAATAACACCACTAATGGAGAGATGCCAGTGACAAATGAAAATAATACAACAGTTAGTCCCCCAACAGGATATAAAAAAATAAATTTAGGTGGACTTGATTTTTATATTGAAGATAAGTATTTAAATAGTGATGATTTAATTATGTTCGATACATTCCCAAATGGAAAGAATTATGGAATAAGTAAAGAAGATGCATTTCCTGCCCCAAATAAAGATTATGCAAGATTAACTGCATATGTAACTGATTTTACTGTAAATATAGCTCTTAATCCTGATTATGTTGAAGAGATTTCAATACCTTCTAAAACTACAAGTTCTAAAGATATTACAGTTGATGGAAAAAAAGTGAAAATAATTCATACCACAAAAGACCACCAATCCCAATCTATTGATGGAGAAGTAAGTGCTGCATACTTCAAAATAGGAGATAAATATATTTATATTATTTGGAAAGGTAATCAAGCAGATAAGAATGTTATTGAAAGCTTTTTAAAATTAAATAGTTAATATATTTAATACTGATTTTTAAATCGAAGATTTAAAAATTAGATAAAAGATTTTTTATCTTTTATCGTTTTGCGAAATCAGCGTTTAAATGTAATAGTTCTAAATGTGTTTTAATATCTTTTGCTGCGAATGCTGCTTGTAGAAGTATGATTTTATTTCCATGATATTTTTGATAGTACTCTTTTTTATGTATTTGATTTTTAGCTTCTTTTAGTAATTGTTCTGGTGTTTTAACTGGTATCCACTCATTATCTTTGATTTCTTTTATCTTTGAGTATTTAAATTCAGCTATTATTACTGTGTTTTTTTCTGTAAGCACAGCATCTATTCTACCTTTGTTTGTGTTATCTTCAGCCAATATGTCAAATCCTAAAAGTTGTAACCATGTTAAAAGCAGTGAATGATAGTAGTGTTCGTCTTGGAGGTGTAAGTGGTAAGGTATGTTTGCAAGTAGTTTTTGGAAGTTATTTTCTAATGGAATGCCATCTAAGTTAAATAATTGTTTTTTCATTTCTTTTATTAATCTGAACAAGTCATAATCTGGGTATTCTGTGTAGATATTTAAAAGGTGAGTTAGTGTAGAGTCTTTAACCTCTTTATTTGGAATAGCTATTTTGTATTCTTTTTCTAATCCTTGTTTTATTATATCTTTAACTGTTAAATATCCTGTTTGAAATAATAGTCCTATTTCACCTATGTTTTCAATGCTGAAGCTTTCTAAAGATTTTTTGTGAGTGATTACAGGTTCTAATATTGGTTTAACATCATATTTTTTCATGAATTCTATTAGAAATCTTGGTGTTCCTGTTTCAAACCAGTAGTTATCAAATTCAGAAGTATTAAATAATGTCATTGTAGACTGTGGATTGTATACATTGTTTTCACCATCCCAACTATAACCATTATACCACTGCTTAATATTCTCTAAAATCTCATCATAAGAAAATGATAAGTTTTCAGCCAATTTAGATATATATTCACTGAAATATTCTTCCAATTCTTCTTGACTATACCCACATATTGTTGTAAATTTTTTATCTAATGTTATATCTGTTGGGTTGTTTAATGCAGAGAATATTGAGACATTAGCAAATTTTGAAACACCTGTTAAAAAAATAAACTGTATATGTTCATCCATTGTTTTTAAAGTTCTATAAAAATCGTGTAAAATCTCTCGATTATCTTCTGCAAGTTCAATGTTCTTTATATTATCAATAATAGGATTATCGTACTCATCAATCAAAACAACCACTTTTTGATTGTATTTGTTATGAATTTCAATGATTAAGTCTTCAAATCTGGCTTTTAGAGTTTTACTGTACAATTTCACTGAAAATTCTCTAGCTATTCTATTTAACAAGTCATCTAATGAATCTTTTAACTCATTGCTACTACGGCTTTCTACACTTAAATCTAAATGTATTACAGGGTATTTTACATCCCAATCCCATTTATCATAGATGTAAAGTCCCTCAAATAAATCTTTATTTCCTCTAAAAAGTTCTTTTAATGTGTTTAATAATAATGATTTTCCAAATCGTCTTGGACGAGATAAAAAGTAGATTCTTCCATTTGTTATCATTTCATGAATGTGTTTTGTTTTATCAACATATATATAGTTATTTTCTCGTATTGTTCCAAAATCTTGTGTTCCTAAAGGTAGGATTTGCATGTTTTCACCTCCCAATTAAATTGTTTTATGTTAAATAGCTATTATATTCCCATACAGTATTACTATTTTTATGATTTTTATTGTTAATATATTTTTGCTATTTGAAACAACTTTTAAAATGAGAAATCAAAGATTTGTGTAAAAGTATATTAAATAGCAAAAATATTTTGAAGTTTTTTTAATATTTTATGATATTTGCTGTAGTTTTCCAAGTATAATTTTAAAAATAGCTAATAATAATAAAAATATTAAGGAGTGGTAAATTTTAAGCCGATTATTCCTATAATTATTACTAAAATAAAGAATATTCTAATAAAAGCACTAGATTCCCCAAGAAACATCATCCCTACAATAGCAACCCCAGTTGCACCAATAGCTGTCCAAACAGCATATGCAGTTCCAATAGGTATACTTTTAAGTGCAATAGATAGTAAAACTAAACTAAAAACCATTACTATTAAATTTATAACTACCATTAAAGGTTTTGTATAACCTTCAGAAAATTTAAGAGTTAAAGCCCATGCAATTTCTGAAATTCCTGCTATTGTTAAAAGTATCCAAGGATTCATAACAATTGTTATATGATACCTAGTATATAAATATTTAAATGTACTTATTAAAAAATAAATAAAAAGGAATATGAAATTTAATAAGTATTTAGTAATTCTAAATGTGTTTTAATGTCTTTTGCTGCGAATACTGCTTGTAGAAGTATGATTTTATTTCCATGATATTTTTGATAGTATTCTTTTTTATGTATCTGGTTTTTAGCCTCTTTCAATAGCTGTTGTGGTGTTTTAACTGGTATCCACTCATTATCTTTAATTTCTTCTAGCTTTGAGTATTTAAATTCAGCTATTATTACTGTGTTTTTTTCTGCAAGCACAGCATCTATTCTGCCTTTGTTTGTATTATCTTCAGCTATTATATCAAATCCTAAAAGTTGTAGCCATGTTAGAAGTAGTGAGTGGTAGTAGTGCTCATCTTGGATATGTAATTGATAGGGTATATTTGCAAGTAGTTTTTTGAAATTGTTCTCTAGTGGAACACCATCTAAATTAAATAATTGTTTTTTCATTTCTTTTATTAATCTAAACAAGTCATAATCTGGGTATTCTGTGTAGATATTTAAAAGGTGAGTTAGTGTAGAGTCTTTAACCTCTTTATTTGGAATAGCTATTTTATATTCTTTTTCTAATCCTTGTTTTATTATATCTTTAACTGTTAAATATCCTGTTTGGAATAATAGTCCTATTTCACCTATGTTTTCAATGCTGAAGCTTTCTAAAGATTTTTTGTGAGTGATTACAGGTTCTAATATTGGTTTAACATCATATTTTTTCATGAATTCTATTAGAAATCTTGGTGTTCCTGTTTCAAACCAGTAGTTATCAAATTCAGAAGTATTAAATAATGTCATTGTAGACTGCGGATTGTATACATTGTTTTCACCATCCCAACTATAACCATTATACCACTGCTTAATATTCTCTAAAATCTCATCATAAGAAAATGATAATTCTTCAGCCAAATTAGATATATATTCACCGAAATATTCTTCTAATTCTTCCTGTGTATAGCCACATATCGTTGCAAATCTTTTATCTAATGTTATATCTGTTGGATTACTTAATGCAGAGAATATTGATACATTAGCAAACTTAGAAACACCTGTTAAAAAAATAAACTGTATATACTCATCCATTGTTTTCAAAGTTCTGTAAAAATCATACAAAATTTCTCGATTATCTTCTGCAATTTTAAGATTCTTTATATTGTCAATAATAGGATTATCATACTCGTCAATCAAAATAACTACTTTTTGATTCTGTGTTTTGTTGATTTTAATAATTAACTCTTTAAATCTACTTTGTGAGTCTGGAGCAGAAAGCATAATATCAAAATCGCTCGCTATCATATCTAATGACCAAATCAAAGAAGATTCTAATTTTTCAGGGCTACTACTTTTAACACTTAAATCTAAATATATTACTGGATATTTCACTCCCCAATCCCATTTATCATAAATATAAAGACCTTCAAATAAATTTTTATTTCCTCTAAAAAGCTCTTTCAATGTGTTTAAAAGTAATGATTTTCCAAATCGTCTTGGGCGAGACAAAAAGTTTATATCTGAGTTATTTATCATTTCATAGATGTGTTTAGTTTTATCAACATATATATACTCCTTTTCTCGTATTGTTTTAAAATCTTGACGTCCTAAAGATAATCTTCTCAAACTTATTCACCTCCATACTGTTTATTAGATTAATAGTTTGTGTCAAAATTTTACCTCTTGTCATTTTATTTTTCAATGTTTTAGTATTCATGTTAATAAATACTATTTACATGTTTAATTATTGTCTAAAAACCTCCTGTGAAAAAAAATTTTTAAATCTAA
>NZ_LWMT01000245.1 GCF_001639265.1 Methanobrevibacter filiformis | reverse complement strand
CATGATCATGCATATATGGGACCTGTGAAGAATTTAGAGTTTCAAAAACACCAATTATGCATATGGCACTTCATTAAAATAGTTAAAAAGAAAGTTAAAAATCATTTAAATACACATAATGTTTCTGATGATGAAAGAAATCTTATAAAAAAGTATTCTGGAAGAATTATAAGTATTTTTAATGCTGATGAAAAAGGAGACTTTATTTATAGGATTAATAGATTTTTTAAAGTGTGGAATGACTGTCCTGGTTTTTTAAAGGATTTTTATAATAAAAAAATTGTTAGAGATATGCACAAACTAACTGCCCATCTATTTGATCCAAATATTCCAAAAACTAACAATCAAATTGAAAGTAAATTCAGTGGAGCACAACAAAAAGAAGATAAAAAACGCTTTAAAACCAAACATGGAGCTATGTCTTATTTAAAACCAATAATTGAAAGACAGAACGATGAATTAAAATGGACCTAAATGTTATGATAAATCATTATTTTAGTAATAATCAATTTTTCAGGAGGCAACTTTTTGACACAAACTTCCATGGTGTTTTAAATTTGGACCTTTAGGAACAACTCCTAATAATTTTGATTCAGATTATCTTCAATATGCAATGCTAGAACATGCAAAACTTCGTTTTTTATCATATTCAAACTTGGTTGTGAATGTTGACATTGATGAGCTTATATTAAGTAAAGAAAATAAAACTTTAAGTGAACATGTAAATGAATCAACATCAGGAGCTATTATATTTTCAGGTGTTTGGATACAGAATATTAGAGAAAAAGAACAGACTGTTCCTAAATACAGTGATTTTAAGTATATTGATATTCGTAAAGGGAAACCTGCAAAAAAATGGGTATTAGATCCTTCTAGGTGTGATAAAGAAATACAATGGAACCTTCATTCATTTTCAAAAGAATTTGCACCAGATGAAGTTGATAATGTGGAACTCAAACATTTTACAGGTATTACACCAAATTGGAGAAATATTGAGTTTCGCAAAGAAAAAAAATTCAATCCAGAGTTTAATTTTATAGATAAAGAATTAGTTAAAACATTTGAAAAAGTGTTTTTTGATTAAATTAAATGATACAAACGTTTGTCATGATTAATATATCTCTGCAGGATTTGTTATGGTGCTGAATATTTAGTTTTATAAGGTCATTAGTATAAATCATATTTAATAATTAGTAATTGTTGAGTGCTAGTTAATCTAGCAGAGGTATAATAATTGAAAGAATATCCGAGGAATAACAGATTAAATGAGTAAATAATCTTAATGGAATTTAATATCTCTGAATTAAAAACTATGTAAATTATTTTATTAAATTGAAGTATTTTAATTATATAATAACTACTTTTCAATATAATAACCACAATATTTAAATACTTTAAATTAAATATATCTTTTTATCATTTAATTCTCACGAATTAGTTGACTTATTACAAATCTAGATTTTGCAATAATATATATTATTGCCGAGATAGTCTAGCCTGGTAAGGCGCAAGACTGGAAATCTTGTGGGGATTTTCCCCGCCTGGGTTCAAATCCCAGTCTCGGCGTTTTTAGTTTGAATAATTTTAAAAGTATACTATTTTCATTAAAATATTTAATTGAATTTTTTTAATCTTATTTATTACTAATATTGAACTCTTAATTTCTCATGATTAAGTTTTAAATTGTTGAACTACTTAAGAACTGTGCTTATTAAAAACATTATCTAAATTCTATTTTTTAATATGTTAATATTTTTATTGTTTTTTTTAAGGCATTCGAATTCACTAACGTCTGTGGGTTCGCTCTATAAATGGAGGTTAATTTAATGGAAGACGAATTTAAGCATTTGGTACGTATTTCCAGAAAGGATGTTGATGGTAAAAAGTCTATTAAACATGCTTTGACTGATATACGTGGTGTTGGGTTGTCTTTATCTAGAACCTTTGGTATTGCTTTAGGTTTTGATTTAGATCAGAAAATTGGATATATCTCTGATGATGATATTGTAAAGATTGAAAAAATATTAGAAGATCCTCAAGGATTTGGTGTTCCTGATTGGATGCTAAATAGACGTGAAGATTACGCTACTGGTGAAACTAGTCATTTAATTGAATCTGACCTTGCTATGACACTTAGGGATGATTTAAATAGAATGAGGAAAACTAGAAGTTATAAAGGCAGAAGACACGAGGTAGGTTTACCTGTAAGAGGTCAAAGAACCAAATCTACTTTCAGAAAAGGTTCTTCTGTCGGTGTAAGACGTAGAAGAGGATAATTTTATTAATATTACTATTTATTAGGAGATATGATTATGGGACATCCAAGAAAAGCTCGTAAAAAGTATAACACACCTTCACATCCTTGGAATGCTGAAAGAATTAAAGCAGAAAATAAACTAATGTCTAAATACGGCTTGAAAAATAAGAAAGAAATCTGGAAAGCTGATACATTAGTTAGAAAATACAGTAGGGAAGCAAGATATTTACTTGGTTTTTCTTCAGACCAAATTAAAAATGAGAAGAATGAGTTATTAGGGCATTTAGTACGTTTAGGTATTCTTGATGAAAGTGCTGCTTTGGAAGATATTCTTAATTTAACTGTAGAAGATATTTTAAGAAGAAGATTACAATCTGTGGTCTTTAAAAGAGGGTATTCCAGAACTGCTAAAGAAGCAAGAATGTTTGTTGTACATGGGCATATAGCTATGAGTGGGAAAAAAATAGATTCTCCAAGTTATATGGTTAAAAGAGGAGAAGAAAATTTAATCGGTTTTTATCCATCATCTCCAGTTTCTAAACAAATCGAAGAATATAACAAAACTAATGATAAATCAGGGGAAAAAACTGAATAAAAGGTGTTATTATGGCAAAAGATGAAAAATGGGGAATAGCTAATATTTATTCATCCTTTAACAATACCATCATCACTGTTACTGATATTACAGGTGCTGAAACTATCACTCAATGGTCTGGTGGAAAAGTTGTTAGAGCAGATAGGCAAGAAGCATCTCCTTTTGCAGCTATGGAAGCTGCTACACGTGCAGCAGATGATGCAAAAGAAAAAGGTTATGTTGGTTTACATATAAAAGTTAGAGCTCCTGGTGGCAATGGTCCACGTAGTCCTGGTCCTGGTGCTCAAGCTACTATTCGTGCTTTAGCAAGAGCTGGAATTAAAATTGGTAAAATTGAAGATATAACTCCTATACCTCATGATGGTACTGGACGACCTGGAGGTAAAAGGGGAAGAAGGGTTTAATATGAAAATTGAAGTCAAGGAAAAGAATGGGGACGAAATTGTTTTCATTATTCATGATGCAGATGTACCTTTTGTTAATGCAATTCGTAGAATAGCTATGATGGAAATTCCTAAAATAGCTATTGAAGATGTCAACATCATTAAAAACGATTCTGCAATGTTTAATGAAGTATTGGCTCATAGATTAGGATTGGTTCCACTTGTTTCTGATAATGAAGCTATTGAAGGTTTAGTTATTGATGGTGAATGCGATTGTGATGATTATTGTCCGAAATGCAGTGTTTCTTTTTCAATAGTTGAAAATGGTCCTGGAACTGTCTATTCCAAAGATTTGACTTCAACTGATTCAAAAATTAAACCTGTTCACGATACTATACCTCTTTTTAAACTTAAAGAAGATCAGGAAGTAGAACTTGAAGCAGTAGCAAAGGTAGGTTTAGGTTTAGAACATGCAAAATGGATACCTACTACTGTATGTGCTTATAAACAATATCCTGACATAAGTTTTGATCCAGAAAAGGAAGTATTTCCTGAAGTTGTGGAAGCTTGCCCAAGAAATATATTAAAACGTAACAAGAAAACTAAAAAAGTAACAGTTCAAAATATTGAAAACTGTTCTATGTGTGGAAGTTGTGTACGTGCAAGTGAAAATAATGCTATAAATGTAGGTTTTAAGGAAAATACATTTATATTCCGCATTGAAACAGATGGATCTATACCTCCTGAAGAGGTTTTATTAAATGCATGTGATGTTTTAAATGAAAAGGCAGATAAAATCATCACATTTTGTAAAGATGTTTTGTAAATGAGGGAGAATATGGCGAAAAAAATTATCAAAACGAATCCTAATCTTATTAATCTCATAAGAGATCTTAAAAAGAAATCTAATGCTGAGGATGTAGCTATTTGGAAGGATATTTCAAACAGACTTAGTAGATCTACAAGAAGAAGAGCTGAAGTTAATATTTCTTCTATTAATAGGCACTCCATTACTGATGAGACTGTTTTAATACCAGGTAAAGTGTTATCTTATGGTACACTTGATCATAATGTTAGTGTTGCAGCATTAAATTTCTCTGAGAATGCAAGAAAGAAAATTGAAAGTGCTGGGGGCAAATGTCTGTCTATTGAGGACATTGTTAGAGAAAACCCTAAAGGTAGCAATATAAGAATTTTAGAGTAAGTCAAAAAGGTGTTATTATGATTATTAATGGAGAAGGACATGTTTTAGGAAGACTTGCTAGTTTAATTAGTAAAAAACTACTTGAAGGGGAAGAAGTTGTTGTTGTCAACGCTGAAAAGATTATGATTACTGGCTCAAAGGATTGGGCTTATGCTAAGTATAAACAACGAGTTGACAGAGCAAGTATTTCCAATCCTCGTGATATGGGTCCTAAATATCCAAGAAGACCTGAAGATATTTTCAGAAGAACTGTAAGAGGAATGTTACCTTATAAAAAATCCAAAGGAAGAGTCGCTTTTAAAGGCTTAAAAGCTTATGTTGGTGTTCCTAAGGATTTGAGTGAAGAAGAAACTTCTAACTTACCTCAAGCTCAGTATAAAAACTTGAAAAAAGGAATTGCACTTGGTGAAGTTTCAAAGCTTTTAGGTGCTAAATTTTAAATAGCTATAATTAAACAGATTATTAGCTATTATAATTTAATGGAGATAAGAATATGGCAAAAGTTGTTCATACAAGTGGAAAGAGAAAAACCGCAATAGCTAGAGGGACTGTCCAAGAAGGTAAAGGGAGAATTAGAATAAATAAACAACCATTAGAACTTTATTCTCCTGAACTTGCTAGATTAAAGTTAACTGAACCATTATCATTAGCAGGTGACGATGTTGTAAACAATGTCGATATCAATGTTAAAGTTATTGGTGGTGGAGTTATGGGTCAAGCAGAAGCTGCTCGTATGGTCATAGCTAAAGGTTTAGTCCAATGGACTAATGATATGAGTCTTAAAGAAAAATATATTCAATACGACAGAACAATGTTAGTAGGAGATCCAAGACGTTCAGAACCTAAAAAATACGGTGGTCCTGGTGCTCGTGCTCGTAAACAAAAAAGTTACAGGTAATCTAATTTATTTAATTAATAATTTTTAATTAATTTATTTTAATTAATATCTATTATTTTAATTAAATATTTCATTAATTTTACCTAAATTTATAATATAAAATCTGAATATTGAAAACAATTTAAAGATATGATTTATTATGATTCCTATTCGTTGTATAAGTTGTGGAAAACCTGTTTCAGCATTTTTTGATGAATATAATGATAGACTTGCTGATGGTGAAAAATCAAAAGAAATTTTAGATGATTTAGGTTTAAAAAGATATTGTTGTAGAAGAATGTTAATTACTCATGTTGAAACATGGTAATTTTAAACATAGTAAACTTAAATTCTTTAAAAGTATGTTTATTAAACTTAGGTTATATAATTGCTAAATTGAAGTACTACAAATAATTATTAGCTATTATAAGTAACTTAAACTACTAATTTATAACTTTATTATAGTAATTTATAAATAGTACTTATTACTAAATATAATAATATTATAAAAATGTTTTTATTAGTAGGAATAGTAATAGAAGTAAATTAATAATCATTTTAATACTTTAATAAAAGTTAATCAATTTTAATCTGGAGAAATGTAAAATGATAAAAAAATTAACAAGGTTTGAAAAAGCAAGACTACTTGGTGCTAGAGCTTTACAACTTTCTATGGGTGCAAAACCTTTGGTTAAAATTGGAGACTCTATTGATCCAATAGACATAGCATTACTTGAGCTTGAAAATGATGTATTGCCTTTGGATGTTAAATATGATGACTAATTAAATTAATCAAATTTTTATATTGTTATATTATTATTCATATTCGATATTAAACATTAAATAACATAATAGACAAGTCTATTAATCAACTTCCTATTTCTATATTCTATATAGATTTCTATCATGTTATAAACTTAAGAATCTGTAATATTAGGGTTCAGTATTTGTATTTTTAAAATCAAATTAAATATTATAATGTAATTTATATTTAATAGCTATTTTAATATAAATATTGGAATTTTATAGATATATTGCACTAATGGCTAGTAATTGATAGCTAATAATATAAATTAATAGCTATTAAATATAGGTTAATCATAAAATGATTAAATATTGTACAATTAATTAAATGTACAGGGGATGTTTTTTTGGATAGTGTTATTGAGGATCTTCGTGTCCGTAAAATTTTAGACAGTAGGGGAAACCCAACTGTAGAAGTAGATGTTGTTACATGGAATGGTTTTGGAAGAGCTGCAGCACCTAGTGGTGCAAGTACTGGATCTCGTGAAGTTGTTTCTTTTCCAGAAGGTGGAGTAGATAAAGTTATAACTGAAATAGAAGATTTGATCTCTGCTGAATTAATTGGAATGGATGCTGAAGATTTAGCTGATATTGATTTAGTTTTAAAAGAAATCGATGGAACAGATAATTTGTCTGCTATTGGTGGAAATACAAGTGTAGCTGTTTCTATGGCTGTAGCTAAAGCTGCTGCAGCATCTTATAATCTTCCATTATATAGATTTTTAGGTGGAAATTTAAAAAACGAGATTCCATATCCTTTAGGAAACATGATGAATGGTGGAGCACATGCAGGAATTAATGCTCCAGATATTCAGGAATTCTTAGTTGTACCAGTAACTGCAAGCAACATTACTGAAGCAGTTTTTGCAAATTCTAGTGTACATAAGAGATTAAAAGAACTTATTCAACTTAAAGATTCTAGTTTCACTGGTGGAAAAGGAGATGAAGGTGGTTGGGTTCCTAATATCTCAAATATAGATGCTTTAGAAATTCAAGCTCAAGCATGTGAAGAAGTTGGAGATGAACTTGGAGTTGAAATTAAACCTTCACTTGATATTGCTGCTTCTGAAATGTGGAATCAAAATGAACAGAAATATGTTTATGCTCAAGACAATATTTCAAGAGATACTGGTGACCAGATAGAATTTGTTAAAGAAATCATTGAAACTTATGGAATGTTTTATGTTGAAGATCCATTTGATGAAGCCGATTTTGAGGGATTTGCACAACTAACTGCTGCTTGTGGTAATAAGTGCTTAATTTGTGGTGATGATATTTTTGTCACAAATAAAGAAATTTTAGCAAAAGGTATTGAAAAGAAGGCTGCAAATGCAATTATTATTAAACCTAATCAAATTGGTTCATTAACTGATACTTATGAAACAGTTAGGTTAGCTAAAGAAAACAATGTAACACCTGTAGTATCTCACAGGTCTGGTGAAACTACTGATGAAACTATTGCTCATCTTGCAGTTGCGTTCTCTGCACCTCTAATCAAGACTGGGGCATTAGGTGGAGAAAGAATAGCTAAGTTGAATGAATTAATTAGAATTGAAGAGGAATTATCTAATCCACAAATGGCTAACTTGTTTAAATAATCATTGAGTATAAAGGGGATGTCCCATAATTCTATAAGTCGTTGAAAATCTATTTAATTAATTTTTAAGCGTTTTAACTAAATATATAGTAAAACAAAGTTATTTTAATCATTTTTAAATATAATATGTTTTCATGATATTTAGAATTTTTGCCACTTTCTATGTAGAATTTATAAAAATATATTGATAAACTGGATTAGAATAGCTAAAATTCAATTTATATAACTAATTAAATATCCATATAATTAATTTATCAGCAATATAAGGCTCTCAAAATACTTATTTAAGAAAATAAGTCTTAACTAATTATCTATTGAATTATGGAACATCCCCTAAAATACATATAAACTTTTATTTTAATACATTGATAAGAGGATATAATGGATGAAACTGTAAAAGAGATATGTGAAAAATTTTTTGAAATAGAAAAAAAATTCAATTTAATCCAAAACGAAATCCAAGAAACTTACTTTTGGCAATTAATTAGAATCTATGTTTACTATGAAATATCCAGAAAATTAGGAGTCTTTGGATCACCACAACAAGGAAAAGTCAGTGTTTTTGATAAAGTACTATCATTTATTCCTTTTATTAAAAATAGCTTATTTTCAAATCCATTGAAAGGTAATTACCATAAAGATATTGTTATATTTGACCATCCTCGAAGAGTGAAAAATAGGGGAGAATACCAAGATATTTATAGTCACTTTTTAAGAGAAGACCTTGATAATGATCTTAACTTTGAAATAATTGAAAGTCCTTATTTAAATAAACATTATGGTGAAAAAAAGGACTATGTTAAATATAGTGATAGAATTTTATTAGGTTCTTATTTTAATAAAAAAATAAGAGATTTGAAATTTAGACACAGTGAAAATGATGAAATTCTAAAGATAAAAAACGAGATTGAAAAACAATTCAACATAAATATAGACCTAATTAGTATAATTAAAACACATATTATGGATTATAAATACCAATATGAAAAATATGATAAATTATTCAAAAAGAGAACTCCTAAATACATTTTTGTAGTAGTGTCCTATGAAAATCAAAGTATGATTTCAGCAGCAAAAGACAATGGGATTGAAGTAATCGAATTACAACATGGAACTATCAGCAAATATCATTTAGGCTACAATTATCCAGAGTGTGAAAAAGATGCACATGTGGAGAATGTGAAATATTTCCCTAACAAACTTTTAAGCTTTGGAGATTACTGGAATAAAATAGCTAATTATCCTCTGGAAGATAAAAATATTATATCATTTGGTTTCCCATATTTAAATGAAACTATTAGTTCATATTTAAATAATGAAAAAGATCAAGAAAAAAACAAAAACCAAATTCTTTTTATTTCACAAGGTGCCATAGGGAAATACTTATCTAAATTTGCTTATGAATTAGCTCAAATATTAAATGAATCGAATAAATCAACTGAACTAAATAAAGAAAGATTAAATAAAAATTATAAAATAATATACAAATTACATCCTGGAGAATATTCAAATTGGGAAACTAATTATGAATATCTAAAAAAAGCTAAAGAACTAAACAATTTTGAAATAATTGATAACAATCAAGTTTCTTTGTATGATTTGTTCTCAAAAAGTGAATACCAGGTAGGTGTTTTCTCAACAGCTATTTATGAAGGACTTATATTCAATTGTAAAACATTTATAGTTGATTTCCCTGGAACAGAGTATATGGATGATCTTGTAGAAAAAGAGTATGTAATAAAAATTAAAGAAGCTGAAGAATTAATTAAACACTTAGATAGTTTTAAAATAAAAGAATATGACAAAGATTTCTTTTTCAAAAACTACAATAAAAATGATTTAAATAATATTGTAAACAAACAATAGATTGAGAGGAAACTTCTAAAAAAATAAACATTTAAACACTGATTTCTCAAGGTACTGAATCTGATTTAATTAAATGTAAATAGATTTTGAAAAAATTTTCTATTTTTTTGAAATCAGTGAATAATTATTGGTGAAATATTGAGTGAATATAAGTCTTTTGTACAAAGAATAGGTTTAGTTGGTATAAGTAACTTATTAATTTCATTAAGTGCTTTAATATTCATTCCAATAATAACAAAAAATTTCTCAATTGGTGATTATGGGATATGGGCTCAGGTAAATACAACCATAGCTTTGATTCCAAATATAGCTAATTTAGGACTTCCTTATACAATGGTTAGATTTTTATCTGCTGAGAATGATAAAACTAAGATTAAAGAATCTTTTTATTCAATGTTAGCTATTGTATTTGCTTCAAGTCTACTTATATCAATTATTTTAATAATATTTCAGAATCCTATAGCTAATGCTTTATTTGATGGGAATATACAAGTTCTTTATATTGTATCCATAATATCATTTTTTGCATGTATGAATTTAATGATAATCAGTTTTTTTAGAACATTCCAACAAATAAAAAGATATTCTTTATTTTTAATTTTACAAAGCTATGTTGGTCTTATGTTAAGTGCTTATTTAGTATTAACTGGATACAATATAGAAACAGTTGTGCTAGGTTTACTTACTGGATACTTAGTTGTGTTTATAGTAATGGTTCTTTTAATAGGAAATTATTTAGGCTTTGATATACCTAAGTTTAAAAATTTAAAAGAAGAATTAAATTTTGCTATTCCTACCATACCAAGTAATATTTCTTCATGGATTGTAGATTCCAGTGATAAATATGTAATTGGAATATTTCTTGGGTCTGCAGCTGTAGGTTACTATGCTCCAAGTTATGCAATAGGAAGCATATTATTAATGTTTTTATCCCCATTTGCAGTTATGCTTCCAGCTGTACTTCCAAAATACTTTGAAAAAGGAGATTTAAATAAAGTAAATGAATTTTTAAAGTATTCTATGAAATATTTCCTCCTTATTACTATTCCTGGAGGCTTTGGACTTTCCATACTATCAAAACCTATTCTTATGATTATATCTACTAATGAAATAGCCATGAATGGTTATTTAATAACACCTTTTGTTTGTTTAGGTGCCATATTTATGGGAATTTATGGAATAATAAATAACATTCTAATTTTAGAGAAAAAAACTAAAATACTTGGAAAACTTTGGATTTTTGTAGCTATTTTAAATGTAATACTGAATATTTTTGCAGTTCCATATATTGGAATTATAGGTGCAGCTATTGCCACATTAATATCTTACATTTTCGCTTTTATCATAACAACAGTTCATAGTAAAAGATATCTTAAACTTCCATTTGAATATAAATCAATATTAAAAATAATAATAGCATCAGTTATAATGGGAATATTTTTATTATATATGAAACCTGTTGGAATAATAGCTATTTTAATAGTAATTTTAATAGCTGTAGTCATTTATTTTGGAGTTTTATTCATATTACAAGGAATTAATAAAGAAGAGTTTAATTTCCTAAAGAAAATGATAGGTTGAAATTAAATTAAAATTGGAAATTAAATTAAAAATAGTTAAGATGTAAAAAACAATTAGCTATTCAAATAATTCAAAAATCAATGAAATTTATTTTCTTTCTTTAATTTTTCATAATGGTTAATATCCCTATATTTAAAGACTTTTGCAGGATGTCCTCCAGCTATTGCATGTTTCGGAATATTATTTACTACAACACTTCCTGCTTGAATTATAGCTCCCTCTTCAATAGTAACACCTGGAAGTATCATTACTCTATTTCCTAACCAGACATTATCTTTTATTGTTATATCCTTAGAAATAATAGAATCATCGTAAGGAATAGCTATTCCATGATCATAATTATGAATATCAGTAATTAGATACAGACCTATACCTGAATGAAAATTACTTCCAATGCTGACCTTTCCTTTCCCTTGAATTGTTATACCATTAAAATTAACATTGTTTCCTAAATATGTGTTAGAAGTGACATTACTACTATTATTTACCTTTAAATTATTACCATATTTAGCAACTTTTCTTTTAACTTTATCAGCATAGTAATTTCTTTTTAATTTTAGATAATAGCTATAAAAAAAATTTATTAAACTCATTAAAACACCACCATACTTTAAACATTACTCATATTAAATAACCTGAATCTATAAAAGACAATAATATTAATATATTGCTTCCATATAGATAATATATTATTGATATAATTTTGCTAGAATTAATATATAAAACTAATAATTTCATTGGTAATTTAAATACTATACTTTAATATTCAATGCAATTTATTATATTCATTTTTTGGTGATTATTTGAGAATAGAACAAAGTGAATGTGCTGTTTGTGGTGCTTGTGTAGATATATGTCCTTTAAATGTTATTGAAAGACAAGGTTATAAAATTGTTATTCAAGAAGGATGTAGTGATTGTGGAGATTGTTTTGAAGTGTGTCCAGTTTCTGCTATTCATTTTAATGATGATTAATTCTTATTATTCGTCATTTTATCAAATTTAACTATTAATAAAGGAAATTTTTTAGAAATCTAAATTATATTTAGAATCACTGAAATTAATTATTAGTTATTATTAAAGTAGTTCAATATTATTAATTATTAATAATTAGCTTAATATTATTAATTATTAATAATTAGCTTAATACTATTAATTATTAATAATTAGCTTAATACTATTAATTATTATAATTAGTTTAATATTATTAATTATCTTAATATTATTAATTATTTTCATTTGATTTTTTATATTCATCATATTAATTTAATTATTTTTATCTTTAAATCAATGCACAAGATCTGAGAGGATACAATGGGTAAAAAAACTTTTAAAACATTTTTAAAAAAATTCACATTACTAGACATATTAATTATAATAGCCATTATAATAGCTATTGTTTTTGCATTTATACATCTCACAGCAAATGATGATAATGTTGAGTCCTTTTCTTTTGACAGTTCTACTGGAAATAAATTTTGGGAGAAATATCTAGGATTTTATAGAGAAGGTAAAATTGTTAATGCACAAATTGGAGGATACAATGCTTCTTCTGGTGAGCATCAAGAAATAAAAGGTAGAGTATTGTGGGCAGATAATAATCCCAGGATATTGTTAGATGTAAATGGTGTTCCAATGTTAGCAGGATTTTACACTACTGTGAGAAATGCTGATTTTTATATAGAACATATAACTTTGGAATCAGATTCTTCAAAATACGCGAATGTTACAGACATATCAGTACGTCCTATGAACATTACGAATGTTAATGATATTATTGAAGGAGTTCCTAGAGGACTTAATTTCACTGTTGACACTTCAATTTCCGTGTCTGGAGAAGAAAATATTGCATTTCAGACATTAGATAATGCATTATATTATAATGCTGGAAAAAGACTTTCTATTACCTATCCTAATGAGTTAGTCAAAAAATTATCTTTTATAATGGCTGGTCCTAAAGAATTAGATATTGCAAACAGTATTTTAGGTTCATTTGATGGAGAATCTGGAATGATTACATTTAGAATATATAATGCAAGTCAAAAGGATATTGAAACTATTAAACAGAATTATCATGTAGATAGAATTGTTAAATTAAGTTAAATTATGTATCTGATAATTTGATAAATCTTAAAAATAGGATATAAAGTGACATTATGAGTGGAATTTATTCATTAATTACAAAAATTCTTAGAAATATTCATTCCAATTTGAGAAAAATGGTATTATTTAAAGTTATCTTTAAAATTTTATCTTTTTTTGAAGATAAATGGATTAACAGCTTTTTTGTAAGTTTATACCCTAAACCTTCTTTTTTATCATTTATCAATAAGAATAAAATTATATCCCATTATCTTTTCTCACCATTGATTGTAATAGTGGTTTTTGCAATATTTTTATTATTATCTATTGAGCCCATATCTCTTAATTTAGAGATAACATTAGCTATTGGATTTATATCCTACTTTATTGGGAGCATGATTATCCCAAGATTCTTTTTTAAGAAAAAAAAGAATATTATTAATTTTTCCATGAAAGATATTTATTCAATAGGTTTTTGTTTATTTATTATTGCTACTTTATTTTTTGTAATATCTATAGCTTCAGTTGGTGGAATTCCTATTTTAAAACCTTCTTTAAGGTATGCTTTAAAGCCAATTCTTTCAATGCCAGTATTTTTAGTAGTTCCAGCAGTTGCACTTCTAGGAGCGGCTTATTTAAATGATTATAAAAAAGGAAAAATTGGTTTTTCAAGAGTTAGATTTAGATTTTTACTTTTAATGTTAATTTCTACAGGAATAATAGTTTCATTAGGGTATAGAACACCAATAATAGCTATTTTATTAATTATTGTTATAATGGGTTATTACGGGAAAATAATATCTACTTGGGAAATTATTGTAGCAGTAGCAATTGGTTTTGCTGCAATTATAGGTATTGGATATTTTAGATCCCTTGCAGAGTATATGGTTACAAAAAACACTAATCCCCTTTATACATTACAATCACGGGCAGATTTTACAGTACATGTTTTAAATCTTTTAAGTTATATTTCAGGTGACTTTGGTTTGCTTCATGGTAAATTAATTGCAAGTGCAATACCTACTAGCGAAATAGGTCCAAGAATGTTAATTGGAAAACTTCTTGCCTGGAGAACTCAGGTTACCCTTACTCCAACATTAATTGGACCTATGTTTGTTGACTTTGGAAGATTTGGTGTAGCTATAGGCATGTGTCTTCTTGGTTTTATAATTGGAATAGGACATAAAATAATTAGACTTAGTAAAAATCCTTTTTACATAGGATTATATGCTCTTTTACTCACCTATGCAATTTTAGGTGTGGAAACTGGATTGTTGGATATCCAAGTTTTAGGTTATTATGCTATAGGAGTAGTCATATACCTGTTATGTATATTAAAAAACACCTCTTTATATGATAAGCTTTCTAAATCCATCTTTAGTTAATTAAATTTGATTAGGAACATTAAAATTAAATATAACTATTAAATATAACTATTAAATATAACTATTAAATTCATTAAATCCAAAAATAGCTATTACATTAAAAAGTATGGTATTTGATAATATGAATATTAAAGCATTTTGTAAAAATAATAAAATTATCAGAATATTTCTAAATTTTAAGGAAGAATACATAATAGATTACAATCTAAATCAAGAAGATATTGTTAGTTGTCCAACTATTGACAAATTACTTGTGGATTCTTTTAATGGAAAATATGTTGATTTTACCAAGTATACTGATTTAGATTTATTAGATGTGACTGAATTTGAAATGAAAGTTTACAAAGAAACAATGAAAATTCCTAAAGGTGAAGTAAGAACTTATAAACAAATTGGTGATGCTATTGAAACTAAAGGTTACCGTGCTGTTGGAAATGCTTTAAATAAAAATCCTTTAGCTATTATTGTTCCATGTCATCGTGTTGTTGGATCAAATAAAAAGTTGACTGGTTTTGCTGGAGGAATAGAGATGAAAAAAACGATGTTATCTAATGAGGGGATAAAAGTAAAAGGAGATAAAGCTTATTTCTAATTTTACTTATGAACAAGTATGTGTATTTAGGTGTATATTTTGCAAAAAGATGAAATTCAAAAGCTATTGAAATTTTCAATAAGTGAAAAAGAAGCAATCAAATCTCTTAATCTTCCAGAAGAAGTGTTTTTACCATTATTCTTTTCTATTCGTTTTGGAGGAGATTGGAGCGTCAATAAAAACTCAAAAAAGTTAATGTCTGTTAAAGAGAAAGTAACTGAATATGATACTGATAAAAAGATTGGATATACCTTAGAAAAAATTTATCTTTTTGTTAATCCAGTTCTATTAAAAGAAGAGGGTGTAGTTTACAGAATGGAAAAATGTGGAAATAAAAATGAAAGAGAATTGGTTAAGCGACCATACTCAGTGATTGTAGATGGAAAATATATTTTAGAAGCCGTTTTAAACCCAAAAGATCTAAAAATAGCTATAAAACATATGAAAGGTCCCTTGAAATTTCATGGCCCTGCTGCTTATGGTGCATCTCATGAAATAGATCATCTAAATGATATAAAAAATCCTAAGATTCCTTTTTGGGACTTTGAATATGTTTTAGGTTAAATAGCTAAAATATTTCACATTTTTATGCAATTTGTTGGACATAACTTCACACATTCAAGACACATAATACATTCAGTTCCATTTTTCCTGTTTCTTTTGCTATCTAAAATATCTACATCCATTGGACATATCTCAACACATGCATTGCATTTATTACATTTTTCTAGATTAACTTTAACTCGAAGTATAGATAAATAGCTGGCTGGCTTTAAAAAAGTGCATATTGGACAGACATATTTACAAAAAGCACGATTATCTTTAAATAGATAAGCCAATATAATTCCCACTATGTAATAAATTATATTTCCAACTATAAACAATAAAAACATTAAGTTATCTAAATTTGGTGTTTTTAGATAGTATAATAATATTAAAACACTTGTTACTATTAAGATAAACAATGCATATCTAAGATATCCTAAATTTTTTCGCCTAATATGTGTTTTAGGAGTTTTATATGGGAGAATATCTAAAATCATAGCTGTCCAACATGCATAACCACACCACCCCCTTCCAAAAATTAATGGTCCTAATATTTTAGCTATTAAAAAATGTATTACTGCTGCTTGAAAAACTCCAATGAGCAAATAATAGAAAAACCCTGAAATTAGAATGTTGTTATTTAATATAAGACCTACATAAATTAATAAATATGATCCTACAGCTATTTGAACTATATTTCTACTGTACTTATTGTTTGTATTAAATAAATAAATTCCAATTGATATAAATGAGCCTATGTATAGAAAATTAAATAGAAGAAATATTTCTTCGGTTAAATAAGATAATATAATAGCTATTATAAGAAAAACGCTAAATATCATAATCGGAGCTTTTAATTGTTCTTTCACTTCTTCCACCTTAAGTAATTATTTTTGCTATTAAAAGGATTTTTAATGTTTAAACATGTACACCATTCAAATTATTAATCATTATCAAAAAGATTAGTGAGAAATAGGCTTGTTGAATCATTGTTAAACCGATTTAGTTTATTTTTAACTGAATCATCTTGAATTTCATTTAAAATTGGGAAATCATACTTCATTGAATATGCTAAAACCAGCCAAGAATAATAATAAAAACTTGAAAAAAGTTCATCACTCATATTTTCATAATATTTCTCTGAAATGGCTTCTTCATCATCATAACCATCTTCAGTTACAGATATTGGAGAAAGCAAGTTTTCTTTTATAAGCATGTCTGAAAAATAAGGAAGTGGTTTTATATTTTCCTTTTCAAAACGTTCTAAATAGGTGCCTGCTATTTTGTAGATAATTTCATACAAATCTAAAATAGATTCCACCACAGCATTATTATTACTGTTATTATTATAATTATTATTAGTAGCACTATTATAGTATGATACCTATTTTTTGACAATATATTCATCTATCCAATTTTCGACAAAAGATATTTCATCAACTAATTCGTAGTATAATTTAACCACTTCCTTTTTTAGGTATTCAATATCTGGAATGGGGTTTCTATGTAGTATATTTTTCATAGTTCTCCATAGT
>NZ_LWMT01000244.1 GCF_001639265.1 Methanobrevibacter filiformis | reverse complement strand
TATAAGAATAATAGAAATAAAAATAAATGCAAAATAAAATGGAATTTCACTAAAAACGATGCTGATAAAAAATTATCCAAATATTATATTAACATATGAATATCATAAAAATTAAATTGTCGAGACACTAGCAGTATTATTAATAAAACTAGTATTTTCACTTATAAAAAAATTAGTTCCATTATTGTTGTAAATAGCTCCACCATCGTAAGCAGTGTTATTTATGAAATTAAAGCCTGTTATTGTGACTTTAGAACCATTATTATAAATAGCACCACCATTATTATTAGTACCCGTTAATTTACCGTTTGTGAAAGTTAAATTAATTAATGTGACATTTGTACCATTAGCAATGAAAAATATTCTTCCATTATTTAATGCATTTAATATTACTTCTTCTCCGCTGAGGCTAGTTTCACCTATTATAGTTATGTTTCTGTATATGGTTAAGTTAGTGTTGTTTTGAAGGATTACATTGGAGTTATTGTAATTACCTCCAGCTACATGGATAGTTGCTCCATATCCTGCAACTTCAAGAGCTTTTTGAATTGACTGAAAAGCATCAGACCATGCTGCTCCACTATTACCATCATTCCCACCAGTAGCATTAACATAAAGATTAAAAAGAGTGGAAACAAATCCATCAACAGTGAAAGTCACAAGCTCACCCACTTCAGGAGTGAAATTAAGAACATAAGTATCAGGTAACTTAGAAATATAAGTATCCTCATACCCATCAGTAGCATTAACAGTACCATTGAAAACTGGAATATTGCCCACAGTAAAAGCACCATTATTATTAAGATGGAAACTATAATTTAAGGTAGTTGTATTTTGAGAATAATCAATATTTAGTACATTAATATCCACTATGAAATAATTTGAAAGAGTTACAGTTCCTAATACAGAGTTTCCACGTGGATCTGTGTTATTTCCCCACCAATTATAATTAAGATTAACAGTTCCACCAGCCACATAAACTTGAGCATTACCAGTATTATTATAAAAACGATTATAATTCACAGTTAAATTTGTACTAGTATATATATCACCACCGTTTCTCTTAGCAGAATTATTAACAAAAGTACCATTATTGCGCACAGTAAAATTAACACCAGTACTATAAATAGCACCACCATCAGAATTAATAGCAGAATTATTAACAAAAACACTACCAGTACCCACAGTAAAATTAACACCACTATTCAAAATAGCACCACCATAACTACTAGCAGAATTATTAACAAAGGTACCACTACTACCCAGAGTAAAATTAGCACCACCATTATTATAAATAGCACCACCACTAGTAGCAGAATTATTAACAAAAGTACCATTGTTACCTACACTAAAATTAGCACCACCATTAATAATAGCACCACCAGAAGTACTAGCAGAATTATTAACAAAAATACTATTATCACCTACACTAAAATTAACACCATCATTAGTAATAGCACCACCATAATAATTACTAGCAGAATTATCAACAAAAGTACTATTATCACCTACACTAAAATTAACACCACTATTACTAATAGCACCACCATAATTAGCAGAATTATCAACAAAAGTACCATTGTTGTCTATACTAAAATTAGCACCCGTATTAGCAATAGCACCACCATAACTACTAGCAGAATTATTTATAAAACTTGTATTTTCATTTATAGTGAAATTAGTTCCATTGTTGTTATAAATAGCACCACCATTATACGCAGTGTTGTTTATAAAACTAGAACCATTTATTGTAACTTTAGAACCATTATTATAAATAGCACTACCATTATTATTAGTACCAGTAATATAAGCATTCATAAATGTTATGTTAATGAATGTGACGTTTAAGCCTTTACTTATGTAAAAGAGTCTTCCTGATCTTTCTCCGTCTATTATTACGTTTTCTTTTGATTCTCCTATGTATGTTATGTTTTTGGTTATGTTTATTCCTTTATTATTTGATCCTGTGTATGTTCCGTTTCCAATGTATATGATTTCATTGTTTCCAACTGTGTCTGTTGCATTTTTAATAGATAATTTAGAGTCATCTATGCTTTCTCCTGAATTATCATCACTACCGTTTGTTGCAACATATATGTTAGCAGCACTAATATTTGAAATAGCTAGGAATATTATTGTGAAAAATAAAATAAATAGTGCTATTTTTGTTATTTTTGATTTATTTATTAATTTGGTTTTATTTGTTTGATTACTCATTTTTAACCCCAATATTAGTTATTTAGATAATATATAATAATAATACAACAATAATTAGAAACAGTTGACTTTAACATAAAATTATAATTCTTATAATAGTTAATAACATATTATTTTATAAAATTATTTCAGTAGTTTAATATATATTATATATAATATATAAATGTTTGTGTTAATTAAAATAAATAGTAATTATACGAAATAGTAATTAATTAAAGAAAGATATTATGATTAAATAGCTATTAAAAAATAAAATCAAAAATGAAAGATTTTAAAGTTTATTCAATTGGTCTAAATAAATTAAAACTTGTACTTTTTATAAACAACCCTTAATTGTTCTTTAAATTATCTTAAACATGATTTTTTCCATAAAAATCTATGATTGAATTTTTATTGACTTAGTTAATTTTCCATGTGATGTTTAAAAAACAAGAAATACGTATATTAATTAAGAAACATAGCAACATATGGAAAGAAAAAACAGGAAAAACTAATAATTTATGATAAAGAAATTTATAAAGTATAGTCATATACTGATAACTGGAGTGTGATTATAATGCCTGATAACATCATAATAGATGATTATCATGATAAAAAAAACCATACATCCTGATCCTGAAAATCATCCCACACAATTTACAATACAATCAAAAACAGTAGATAAAACGTATGTGAGAGTAATAAGGCATGTTGATGAAAATAAAGGATTAGATATAAACAAATTAATAAAGGAGCTATAAAAATATGATCATAAGTTTAGTTAAAGAACAGAAAGGAACAGAAGTAATTAAGGAATTTGAAAATAAATATGGCTCTATTGATAGTTTAAATGAAAAATGGGAGAGAACAAAAAATGTATTATACTATTCCGATTTAGAAGCTTGGAAATATTATTTAAAAAATCCTGATAAAAAATACAAAAAAACACATAGTATAATGACTAATAGGGGAGATATCATTAACAGATTTAGATTTGAATTTATTAAACACTATAAAAAAGGAGAACCCCGAGTCAATTAGAGAATTAGCTAGAATAATAGATAAAGATATATCAACAGTTCAACCAAAAATAAAAAATTTAAGTGAAAATGGTTTTATAAACTTTAAAGAAGGAAGGAAAAATAGTAAAATACCTTATTTAAATTATGATGAAATAACAATAGCTATTTAGTTTATTATATTATATATTTGGCTGTGCAACAAATCAGTTAAACAATCACAGCATATAG
Source organism: Methanobrevibacter filiformis (assembly GCF_001639265.1). Taxonomy (GTDB): domain Archaea; phylum Methanobacteriota; class Methanobacteria; order Methanobacteriales; family Methanobacteriaceae; genus Methanacia; species Methanacia filiformis. The sequence continues at coordinate 44,298 of NZ_LWMT01000244.1, read as the reverse complement.
TATATAAATTTTGAGATAATTTAAAAACTTATTTTAAATGAAATATATACTATTTACACAAAAAATAGAAATATGCTAATTATATGATAAGACAATATAATAATAAATTGTAAAAAGAGCATGAATAGCTATTAACATATTGTTTAATAGCTAAATAAGTGTTTATAAACAATTTAATGATTTTATTTATATGGTTAGCTATTCAGCAACAATGATAAATTCTCCAACTTTTTCGACCTTAGCAAAAGGAATATATAACATGTTACCTTCTTTTCTAGCTCCTTTAATGCGAACATTTTTATCATTTTCTGTTTGAACAACTATATCAACGATTTTACCACTTTTTTCATTAATAACTAATTCTTCAAGAATTCCTAATCTTCGAGCATTGTTAGTTGCTACTTCGTATGTCTTAATTTCTCCCCATAACTTTTCTTCCATAATAGGAGTTGCTTTAGGTTCTGCATTTATATTCATAGTTTTCATATTTACACCAATTATATATTTATGAACTTAATAAGTTATATAGTTAGCTATTTAGATAACATGTATATGATTTATATTTAAGTGTATATTTAGTTATTCCTATTGATTTAATAGATTATTAGCTATTTCAACATCTTCAAGAGTATTTATATTAAAAGCAAGTTCCAAGTTAGGAACAATTAACTTCTTCTCACTTTGTATTATATTTTTACTTATTAATATGTTTAATCCAGAAGGAATCAAATCATCAAAAACAAATGAAGGTTCAATTGAATAATCATTAAAAATAGTTAAAGGAGCAAAAACACTCATAGCTATTTCATCACAACTATAATATTCCTCAAGAACCTTATCAATAGTATCCGAAGATATAAAAGGAAGATCAGAATTAATAGTTAGAATAACTTCATTTAATCCATTATTTTCTAATTTATCCAATATAAATGAGAGATCTTCAACATATCCATCTCCAGGAGTATCAATGTAAGAAAATTCATGATTAGAATCTTTTAAAAAATCTGAAGCATTATAATTTTCAATTAAGTAATCCTTTGTTTTAGGAGTGTTAGGACTAATAGCTATTAAAATCTTATTAACATTCTTAGAATTTTTAAGATTATTTAAAACATAACTAACCAATGGTTTATCACGAAATTTAAATAATGGCTTTTCAGTTTTTGATTTTAAACGTTTTCCTCTACCTCCAGCCATAATTAATCCAATTACCATTTTAAATAACCCATAATAGTTCTAAATATATTAATAATTTGAATCAATGCAAATTAGGCGGTTACTAACTGAGTGTTCATAACAGGAACATTATTATCATTAACAGTGGTAGCATTAGCTATTTTAAACTCATCATGATCATGGACAGGTAAAGTGAAAATAACATTAACTAAAATTTGGTATTTATTAACCTTCACTGTTAAATCGATATTATTAATATTTTCAAGACTCTTTACAGTAACTTTCAATAATTCAGAGACATTTAATATCTCTAAGCCTGCAAAATCCCCATCTTGAGTAAAATCCATTATAACATCATCATTTAATGGTATAGCTTTTGAATTTTGATAATTATTCACTTCTAAGTATAATGCATCGACAGATGAATCATATTCGTGTTTTAATGTTTTATTTTCTTTTAACATGATTAATCCTCCTTTAGTTTAGATTTTGATTCTGGAAAAGTAGTTATTAATTTTATTTCATTATGATTTTCTAGAAACATTACAATTACAAGATTATATTTAGTAGATTCTGGATGAGAGTAGGTTATTCTAAACTTATTTTTCTTAGGTAAATTTATATATAATGGAATATTATTTTTAAGAGACATATGAGTTAATTTAGAGCTACAATATTCCCTTTGCACTCTTTTCAGATAATGAGAAGATTCAATGATAATAACTTTATCATTATCCCTTATTCTTAGTAAAATATTTTCCATATCTTCAACATCAAACTCAATAATATACACAACCTATATAGTTATATACTTAAATTATCTCTTTTGAAGTTTTACTCTTTCAGTTAGGATACATCGTCCACCTTGTTTTCCACCTATTGGTGCTTTAGGTGTTCCCATTGAATTCATACATCTTGCCATGATTGAGGTTCCGAGAGCTAGTCCATCATCAACAAATATTACATTTTCGAATTTGTCTTTAACTAAATCTAATATTAATTCTGGTTTTTTACCTGTTATACCTGCCCTTCCAGTTATTCCAAGAGCAGAACCCGCTGTTATTATGTTTTCTTTAAATGCTACATCTAATAGTCTTTTAACTATTAATGCTGAGGTGTGATCCATTGTTGCAAATAATGTGCTTATTCCATGGCTTTCATATATTTCTCCACCTAAATCCATTAGGTTACCTAACCCATCACCATTTATTCCAACATCACAACCAATTAATGTTGTTCCTGCTTCTTCTGCTGATTTTGGATTTAATGGAACTGTTCCAAATCTATCTACATCCATTGGAACTTTTCTAATGTCAATTAACTTATGTACTTCTTCTGCCCATTCTGCAGCTTTTTTCCAGTCTGCTTTTTTAAGAATTTTATCAGAATAAAGATCTATTGCTGCTCCACCCTCTTTATCTACTTGATTAGTACCTTTTATAAGTGAATCAGCTATTACACCAGCTAAACCTAAGAAATTTCCAATTGTATGAGCATAAGGTTCATCATCATTAACAACACGACCAGCAAGTGTAGATCCAAAGTCTATTGAAACACAAGGATTTCTGTAATCTACATCAGTCCATTTAGCACCTAATTTAATCCCTGCAGTAACCAATTCCCCCTCCATTTCATTAGCTACAACTTCTTTACCTTTTGGTGGAAGTACACTTACAACAGCACCATCAAACATCACCATATCCAGTAATGAGTAATCTCTAATTCGCTCAGGAAGTGAGTTTGATGACATTGCAGGAGCCATTTTACTTGGAGCTATTCCTGCCTCTAAACACCCATCAGCTAAAGCTATTATTAATTTCCCAACTTCTTCAGTTGTTGCAAATCCAGCTGTAACACCAGTAGAACGAACAACAAAGTCTAAATCTTTGTCAATATCAATGTTAGCTTTATCCACAGATTCTTTAATAGTGCTTGCTACCATTTCAGAAACAGATTCCTTAGTTAACTCAATATCCCACACTGTTTTACCAAAAACCTCTTCACCCTCTTTTGGAGGTCTTATGTCTCTGGTCATCTTCACAGTTTTGTTTAATAAATAGCTATAGCTATAATTCAAGTTTGTAGCTGTTATTATACATTTAGTTGTTGTGTTACCTAATTCTACAGATGCAGAAATGTAATATACATCAGGTTTCATAGAATATCCTGCACCAACACTTTTATTTGAAAATGCGTTGGATTGTACATCACTAATAGTTTTAAATTGACTTTCTGCAATAACAGGCTTTGGACCAAGTCCAAAAATCTTTTTTATAAATGACATGAAAATCCCTAATCCTTAATTAAATCATATGGAATTAATTATATATTATATAATATTTATTTAAGGACATATAAATTTTATTAAATCTCTGATTAATCATACCAGCTATTTAATAGCTACAAGTTTTATCAGATATTGTTCTAACTAAGTGTACTGTGCATGGAGCAAAATGAATTACTTCTTCAGATACACTACCTAGTAAATGTTTGTCTACTATGCTTTTACCAGTCCCCATTACAATTACATCTGCACACTCTTTTTCAGCTGTTTTAACTATTTCTTCTGCAGGTTTCCCTTCTAATAAGAGTTTTTTAGCTTTTACATTAGAGTGGTTTTCTAATTCTAAAATTTCTTCAAATTCGTCTAAGAATACTCTTCCTTTTTCTTTTAATTCTTTAATCATTGCTTCTTTGATTGTTTTTGGTGTTAAAAAAGGTACTGATCCATCTACAACATAAACTATAAATAAATTAACTTCTCTATCATCTATTAAATCTAAAGTACTTTCAGCTATTTCTTTAATATAATTTCCCATAATTGGAACTATAACATTTTTATACATACAAACTCCTCATATAATCGCTATTAATTACTTAGTAATGGTTATTAATTATTATTAAATATTAATTGGATGCAATTGAATAATGCTCCAAATGCTACTAAATTAATATTTAACTATTCTATTTTTATTATTCCTTCTTTGTTATTAAAATATTTGTCAAATGATACTATACTATTCTATAATTCTCTTACTAATACTATATACATTGAGTCATAAAAGCCAGTTGCAAAAGTGGATTACTTCTTCAGATACACTATCAAGTAAGTGTTAGCCTACTACATTTTACCAGTTATTAAATATATTAAAATCATCTAAAATAAATAAAAAAGTGACATTAATTTAAAGATAGCATAATATTGGATTAAGAAACCCATAATCATCACAAAAATTATTGAAATGAAAATAAAGAAAATTCAAGGAATTTCTAATTGAAATAAAAAATTTCAATAAAGAAGTTAAATGTTTTTTAGTCGAAATTTGTTTCAACTAAGAATTTTTAAAGAATATTATGTTTATTAAAGACCACATAAGTTGTTTCCCCCCACATTATAATAAATTCTTATAATTTTTCAATCTCGGTTACTGGAATTCCTGTAGCTTTACTTATATTTTCAGGTGTTAAACCTTGCTTTTTTAAATTAACAGCTATTGTTAACTTTTCTTCATTTCTACCTTTTTCTATACCTTCTTCTATTCCTTCTTCTTTTGCTATTCTTTTCAGTGTAGCTTGATCGTGTTTGTACATTTCTATTTGTTGGTATTTTCTATATTCTTCAGGGGTTTGTGTGACATGTTCTTCAATTGCTTGTGCATTGGCTAATGCTTTATCCATATTAATCAACTCCTTTATAATGTTTTCTGGGGTTTCAATATCCAAATACATAAGTAGTCGGTGGGTTGGATTTTTAATATCTTTGTTTCTTAACTTTCTAAATTTGATCATGTCAATTTCATAAGTTTCTAGTTTATCTGTAAATAATAGTAGTTCATCTTCTTCTAAGTACAGGTATCTTCTTATGAATTTTCGACTTTCTTTGTTTTCAAATCCTAAGATGTTTATCATTATGACTTTGGGCATTTCTATATATTCTTTTCCTGAGTTAATTGATGAAGACATGATTTGTGATGAGTAAAATATACTTCTATCACCCATCGCTGTTTTTTGTAGTTGTACTTCGATATTGAAGATTTCTGTTTTAGTTTTTGCCCTTACATCTAAGATGGATTTCTTATTTTTGTGAAGTTTTCCACTAATTGTAGATTCAACTATTTCAACTTCTATAATCTTATTTTTCCTAGATCTACCTAAAATTAGATTTAAAAGGTATTTTAAATTTTCTTCTTGCTCTATTTCTCCAAAAGTCTTTTTAAAAAGATAATCATTCAAAGGATTTAACCTCTTATTTTTTACATTCCTAATTTATATTCCTCCTAATTAATATATTTTTATGAAAAACAATCAGTACATAAATGAAAAACAATACTACCCCATAAGTAATAATTTTTCATCAAATAATAATAAATATATTTACAATAATCTATTATACTGTACTTTATTTAAAGTTTAGATATTAATTAGAGCAATATTAATAGAATAATTAAAAATAACAATGTAAAAACAATATTAATAGAATAATTAAAAATAACAATGTAAAAACAATATTAATAGAATAATTAAAAATAACAATGTAAAAACAATATTAATAGAATAATTAAAAATAAGAAAATAAAATAAATAAAAAAATTTGAATTAATAAAATAATTCTTTATTTTTCAGGCAATAATAATTAATATACATTAAATAATGTTTCATAGCTATTCAACACTACAAGTCTTATTAGTTATTGTTCTAACAAGATGTATTGTACATGGAGCATGATGAACAACTTTTTCCGAAACACTACCTAAAATATGCTTATCTATAATGTTTTTACCAGTTCCCATAACAATTACATCAACACATTCGGATTTAGCTATTTCTACAATTTTCTCATCAGCATTGCCCTCATTTAAAAGCTTTTTAGTAGTAATATGAGAATTATTTTCCAAATCAAGAAGATCTTCAAAGTTATTTAAGAAAATTTTACCTTTTGATTTTAATTCAGAAAAGATTGTTTCCTTAACAGATTTAGATATTAGGAAAGAACTTGGAACATCTATAACATATAAAATGATCACTTCAACATCTCTATCATCAATTAAATCCAAAGTATTTTTAGCTATTTCTTCATCGTATTGTCCAACAATTGGAACTAAAACTTTTTTATACATATTAAACCTCTAAATATAAATTTATTAAAAATTAAGATATTTAAATTAATAGACAATTAACCAAAAATCATTGGCATAACAAAGAGCCTTATTAATACATAAAGAACATATATTGCAAAAAGAATGGCACCATAGACTCTTGTTAATTTATATCCTTTTAACTTTATTATGATTAAAGATACTGCGAAAATCAACAGCATGAATGGAAGATCGAAATAAACAGATATGGCATCTATTTGAACAGGACCAAGTAACAATGGAACACCTAAACCAACAAGTATGTTAAATGTGCAACTTCCATAAATAGTCCCCATAGATATGTCATAAAGTCCTTTTCTTGCAGCAGACAATGTAACATAAAATTCAGGTAATGTTGTAAAAAGTGCTAAAACAAACATCCCCATAATTAAATTAGAAACATTTAAGATCTCACCAAAATACTCAACACTTGAAACAAGAAGCTTACATCCAATAGCTAAACCAATGAGTCCTATAACTAAAAGTAGAACATTTTTACCAGTAGATTGTTTTTCTTCTTCTATATTTGTATCAATATCTTCAATTATAGATCCATCTTTATTATCATTATTACAATGAGTATTAACAACATTAGATTCGTTTGAATCTTCTTTATTATTAATTAATATTTTTAAATAAATAATATAAGCTATTATCATTGCAATAGCGCCAACAATAGATATTATTCTCTCTCCTGTTACAAAATAAAGTGAAAATACTGTTATGACTGATAAAATAAGACCTGTGATGATTGACATTACTCCATCACGATTAATTGATTTTTTATCTGAGATAATTGCTCCTGTTACTAATGCAGTCAATGCAAGAATTCCTCCAATATTCCAAATGTTTGCTCCTACAATAACTCCGAGTCCTAATGCAGAATTACCACCTATAGCAGCTATAACAGATGATCCAAATTCAGGTAATGAAGTTCCAACTGCTGCAGCTGTAACTCCTAAAACTATTTGTGATACACCTAAAGCTTTCCCTACAATTACACTATTGTCAATAAATAAGTCTGCAGACTTTAAAACGATTATTAAAGAAATTATAAACACTATAATTGCAAGAACAATTCCAAATGTACCTTCTATACCAAAAAACATATCACTCACCAGTATAAAAATTAAATATTAATTATTATATTTTCCTAAAATTAAATATTATTATATTCCTATTAACTATAAATCATTAAATATGTTATTAACTATTACCTACTAACTATAAGCCATTAAAGATATGTTATTAACTATTACCTACTAACTATAAGCCATTAAAGATATGTTATTAACATATAATATAGTTTTTTGACATATATAGTTTTTTAATAAAAAATGAATACACATTAATTTATCCATGATTGATATTTTTGAAAATAAATAATATACATTATAATTTATCCATGATTGATATTTTGAAAATAAATAATATACATTATAATTTATCCATGATTGAGATAAGTGAAAAAAATGAACATTATTACATTAATTCATATGATTGAGATAAGTTGAAAAATAAATAAAAAATAAAAATGAAAATAAAAAAATAAATAAAGTGTATAAAACACTTATCATTTTTAATTTAAATAAATGGTTAAAATACTTAAAGCATTTTAAAGATTGGGTGACCTTCAACAGATTCAGTACCAATATCTTTTGCAGCTTCAGCTATGAAAATATCAGCCATAGCACATGCAGGGAATGCAATTTTAGCGTTTTCTATTGGTCCGAAGAGTACGAAGTCTCCACCAGCCATTTGTTGAACAATGTTAGAACCTATATCACAAACAGGCCATGCTTCTTTGTGCTCTTTTTTGTATCCTCTTAACCAGTCCCATGCAGATGGAACATTGTGTATACCAGAACCTACTGGTAAACCCCATTTACTTTTAACAGCAAAAGAAGTTCTTACAGCAACACCTGCACCTTGACCAAGTGGAGTTACAGCAGTATCCATTAAAGGTTTATCGATTCCACAAGCTTCAGCCATAGGAAGTAAACCTTCATCGATTGTTCCGTCACCAGTTTCCCATATACCAATTTTACCATCGACAGTTGGATTCATTGGATTGAAACCTAATACAATAGAAGCTGTTAAGTCAGATTCTTTAACAGCTTGGATTTCGTCTGCTTCTGCAGCCATGTTGATTGAGTTATAGATAGCTCTATCAGCTAATCCTGCTTCAGTTGCGTATTTTGCACCAGCAACTCTTGCAGCACCAGAAGTAGAATCTATAAGGAAAGGATTGTCGCTCAATTCTCCTACAAATTCTAAGTACTTTACTAAAGCTTCTTCAGTTTGTCCGAAAACTTGGATTAAACAAGGATTTCCTGTAACATCGGACATCTCTTCCATTGTTTTAATTCTTTCTTCAGCAGCATCTTTATCAAATATACCTGCTTTATCATCACTAATAATATTGTGTCCACCGTAGAAGATGGTTCCTGCTAAAACAGTAGGATATTCACCAGGTTGTCCTCCAATTTTAACACCTGCAATATCCAATACAGTCTGTTCTTTATCAAATCTAAACATTAAAAAAACCTCCGTCTAGAGAAATATTTGGAATTTAAAAATTACAATCAAAATTATAAGACCTATTATTATACCATACAAAATACCAATATCTCTACCTAATTGTTGACCTAAACGTTGAAAATATTCACCAACAGTAAATTCAACTTTTTCTTCAACACCATCTAATCTTTCATTAGCTTTGTTGAAGTCGTCTGCAGAGACAAGTACTCGAGGTACGGAATTTTCATCAGACATTATAACACCTCTTTATGCAACTAATTTTACCAAAAATGGTATTACAACAACTAAGACAAAAGCAATGAGTAAGCCATATGTAATTCCAGTTACTCTTGTTGAAATCAGTCCAGCAAATAAACGTCCTTCTCTTCCAATCAATTGAGATTTATATTTAGTATCTTCAGTGACACTTTTAATGCCTCTCACATTTGGTTTGTTAGAAAATTTAACCATTAATAAAACCTCCTATTACTAGATGAAAAGGAACAATACTCCGATTACTAAAGTGAAAACAAGTCCAATAATAATACCTTGTACTTTTCCACCAAAGGTTCCAGAAAATGTTCTTTGAACAGCTCCAATGAGCTTAACCTGTGTTTGAATATTTCTCATACGTGCTTCAATTAATGCAGTTTCAGCAGCAACTGGTCTTACTTCTTCACCATCATCGTCATCGTCGCCACCATCATCATCAACAGAAATAACTAAAGCTTCTTCTTCAAATGCACCAGGATCTTTCTCAATACATTCTTTAACTTTAGATTCAATTGCAGCAGCATCTTCTACATCAATTAAGTTGACAATTTCAAGTTGTTGTTGGAATCTTTCAATTCCCTCATCAGGAATATTTTCAACATAAGGAATAGCTCCAGTAGCACCTACGATGCTTCTTTTATCAGGATCTACACCATTTTGATGTAACGCTTCAAAACTTTGACCAGTAATGTGTCCTTGTACCTCAGCACCACATAATATCAAGAATCTGATATTTGGGTTGGAAATAACATTAGCCACAACTTTCTCAATACCAAGGTTTTCAGTTTTACATGGTCCAGAGATAGCAGCTCCAGCTGCAGCTGCAATGTCTTCATTATGTGAAGCGAGTGTAGTCACTGCTACAGGGCTTTCAGGATCTCCTGCGATGTAATCACCATTAACAATAGGCCAGCCTTCTGCTGGTGCTTTTTTATCAGCCATCTATAAAACCCCCACACTAGCTAATATAGGAATTGCAGCAACTAAAATAATAAGACCTATTACAAACCCGTAAGCTACATTAGTAAGTAAACCTGCAGTTTCAAAAGTACCTTCTCTTCCAGGATATGCATCAGCTGGAACAGAAGTAGGATCCAAAGAATTAATTAATTCATCTGCAGCAACTTCTAAAGTATCAATTTCTGTATTTATATCATCCAAAGATACAATAACAACATCTCTACCAAGAGCAGCACCAATAGCACCAGTTGATGGATCAAGAGTCAAATTGTATTCAGGAACTATTTTGATTAAAGGTAACATTTCTACCATACTTGTTCCCCCTATTCTTCAACTTTAGGCCATAATCCTGACCATTTAACAGATGCAGCTTCTTCGTAAGATGCAGTAAAGAAAGCTTTAATACTGATTATCCATCCAATAATACCAACAATTAGAATAGGTAACCATACAGGAACACCTGCAAAGGTTGCAGGATTAACAATACTTACAAGTCCAGTTACAACCATAGATAAAAATGCAGTAGCAGCACCTAATTTAAGAGTTCTTACTTGGTTTTCATTAGGACCTAAACATGCATTAAATGGGTGTTGTATAGCCATAGTGTTTAATATAAAGAATAAAGCTATTAAACCTGGTGCGATAACAGAACTAAGTATTGTGCTAAATTCATAACTTCCTGCAACAGTAGCAGAGAAAGCTACAACAGATAATGCAGCAGCTCCAGCGATTTCAGCAGTACATCTTTCTAAAACAGCAATTTTCATTTTAATAATTTTTTTAGCAATAAGTGCAACTATAAGACCAATTACCATAGCAAATATTAAAGCTAAAACAGGTCCGAGAATTGACAAACCTTTAGGAATTAATGAACTTGCAGCAAGTGCAAGACCAGCTAAACCACCGACTACACCAATAGAAAGTGACATATAACCAATAGATGGTACACCAGTACCTAATCCGTAACTTGCAACTCTTCTTATTGCATCTACACCCCATACAATAGCACATACTCCACCAAGAGCAGAGATTAAAGGTCCTATTACAGAGTTAATAGAAACTAAATATATACCAATTAGTCCACCTAAAATACCTACAATTAGCAATGTTTTATCACTAATTGCAGATTCAGTTGGACCTCCTCCAGCAGCAGACATTAAGCAACAACTCCAGTAGATAAAATAACAATGAATACACCTAGTACAGCAGATGCAATACCACATGCAAGTATTCCACGACCAATTCGTTTAAATTTAGGATCATGAAACCCTTCGATAGTTCCTCCAATATTGTAAGAAGCAACTACAGAGTTAACGAAAAATACGCCTACAGCAATAATAGCTGCAAGACCTGCTATGATAGATGCAGCAGGAACACCGTTTACAGCAGCAGTGATTGTACCTTTAAAGGATTCTTCAATAGCATAGTAGACAAGTCCTCCACCAGCACCACCAAGTAAACCTCCAATAATACCACTAACAAAACAGACAGTAGGAACACCATGTCCTTCAGTACCAGGAGTTACATATTTTTCTTGGTTACGTCCAGTAATTGGATCAACTTCTGTTTTTGCAGAAGATGGAACAACACCGACACCATAAACATAGATTATATTAGCAACGAACATTGTGATTCCCATCATCATCATTGCTCCAATTGCTCCAGCAAGTGCAATGAGATACCATGGTTGACCAGACATTGATGCTGCAGTTATAAGTCCAGTTAAACCTGCACCAGCTGCAAGCATTGCAGTACCAGTTCCTACACCAGTAGCTGTTGCCATAGCTGCAGGAGCCCCTCCTACTGGTATGAAGTGTACACCTCCACCAATAAAGACTCCTCCGACTATAATAAATATTAATAAAGTTATAGGATCCATATTAAGAAACCTCCTTAATCTTCCTTATATGGTCCGTATTTGGTTCTTGCAGAATTTTCTAATCTTTCATTTAGTAATATTAGAACAAGTACTATTAAAAGACCAGCAATTAATCCTCCAATGATTCCGAATACAACAGTTATCCAGAAGCTTAAAAATACAACAGCACCAAAACAGAAACCAGTTAAAGGTCCACCAAACTTAGCACAGAAATTTCCAGTATCAATAGAATTCCTAGCTCCGAGTTCACCTTTAGTAACTATATCTCCATGAATAGCTACAGGAATACCTCCACCAAAAGGATACTGTTGATATTCTCTTTCTGCACCATAATGTACATCCCCAGTTGAGGAACCAATAGCACCAAGAGTAATACCCCATAAAACAGCGATTAAAGGTAAAGGGAATACATGCAACGGAGCAGCAGCACCTAAAGGTATAGTCATTAAATAACTTACTCCAACAATACCGAAAGAAGTTATAAAACCAAGCCCTGCAATAGGTCCTAAAGAATGTGTTAGAACATCCATAAATAAAGGCTGTTCAAACTGAGATTGACTTACAATACGTCCCAAATGAGCAGTAGCTGTGTAAACTACTTGGACTAAAGTTGCTATGAGTGAACCAATAGCTATTGCTAAAATTGGCAATAAATTAATGTTAAATATAGGTGAGATTAAGACAAATGCAATAGAACCTGCAATACCACACCAAGTACCATAAGAAACTGGTTCCCCAGAAATAGCCTTATTTATATACCTGTGCAAATGTCCCATTTGAGGAGCAAGTTGAACTTGAGAGTTAGGGTTACTTTGGGAACCAATATCAGACTCTAAATCTTCAGCTGCACCTGCAATAGTTGCAGCTGCGCCCATCAATGCAACAACACCCAATGTTATAGGGTCCATAATTTTCCTCCTTAATTTATATATAAATTAATAAGTGTACAAATTATAAGTGTAATAATTTAGTGAATTAAAGCAAAATATTACTTAAATAATAAAAATACTACCCCAATAGTAAAAATACTACTTAAATAATAAAAATACTACCTCAATAGTAAAAATACTACTTAAATAATAAAAATACTACCCCGATAGTAAAAAATACTACTTAAATAATAAAAATATTACTTTAACACTAAAATAATAATCATGAAACTATTTTACACTAATAAAAATATTTTTAATAATATAATTTCAACTGATAAAAATATTCACTAAAATAATTTATTTGACAATTTCATGCTAAAATTGGAAACAAATCCATGAGTGAAATATAGTTAAATAAGTTCAAATAGTGAATACTCCTAAATTAAATAAATTTAGTTAATTATCAGCGAAAAATAAAGAAAAATAGGTGTTAAAGCACCTATTTAGCTGGTATGATGATAGATCTTTCACCGTCAGGTTGGAATTCTCTAAGTGCACCTTTTGCGATTTCAGCACGAGGTTTGGAGAAGTCGAAGCTTAAGTTATCATCTGCAAATGCAATTTTAATTAATGGGTTAAATGCAAATGCATCGCCTCTTGCTGCGTGAGGAGCTTGAGCGATACCAGTGTATTCACCTTGGTGACCTACATTCATTGCGTAGTTAGGATAGTTAGGTCCTCTGAGTTCAACAGGTAATCCTTCGTCGTTTCTGATTGAAAATACGTTGGATGCACCACATTGATCTTGTAAATCGTAACCATAGAATCCTAATCTGGAATGTTGTTCTTTGTGTAAGTACATAGATAAGTACCATGCGCTTAAACCAGTTTGAGAGTTTCCAGTTGCAAATGCTGTGGAAATACCTGCAGCAGCAGAAACAACAGAAGCTCTTTGAGAACCACCGAATTGAGTTTCAAGTAATGCTGGGTATTCTTCATATTGTTCTAATCCATAGAAGGTAACTTCAGATCCTACATCAAGAACAGTGTCCATGTTGTTAGGAGCTTGGGTTAGTCCACCATATTTATCTTCTACATATTCTTTACCATAGTAAGCAAAGTCATCAAGAACATTGTCAGTGTATGCAGCAGATGCATATTGTGTAAATCCAACACCACCAGACATGTATGAACCTAACCAAATTTGGTCGTAAATTGCAGCAGCTTGAGCTACAACATCTAAGGTTACTTTAACAGGATCATCAGCGTTGACTCTTGAAGATTGATTGATATCTGCCATTACACCGAATGGAATACCACCAGGTTCATTTTCAGCTCTTGCTCTTCTTACAGGCAAGTAAGTACCCATGTGAATAACTTCTGCGTGTTTAGATGCGTATGCGAAATCACCAGTAGCTCCTTCACCAGCACATTGATTGTATGAAGAAATCATTGACATACCAATTTGCATAGCAGACCATCTAGATGTAGTACCACCATCACAAACTCTTCCTACAATAGAAGGGATTCTGACTACTTGCCAGATTTTATCTCCTACTTCTTCTTTTAGAACAGCAGCTTGGTCTTCAGGGAATTCTTTGTTGATGTCTAAAACGAATGCAGAGTCAATTTCATCTGCAAGCTCATCGTCACCAGTAAATACTTTAACATAACTGTCAGCTACAAGTAATGGGTTGGTTTCAACCATGTGTTCTTGTACAACAGCTGCACCAGGCATAGCGTGGTTAACAGTTTCTAAGTAATTAGTGATTGTTTCAGGAGTAACTTCTATACCTAACCTTTTTTCAAGAACAGTGTGTGCAGTGTTTAATCCTACAACAACAGTTCTTCTGATATCATCCCACATTTGTTGAATAGCAGCATTGTTAACAAAATGGAAATCGTCACCTTCAACGTAAGTATCAGTTGTGGAAACTTGGTAAGGCATTAAAGTTCTTTGTCCAAGAGGAGAACCTACATCAGGATTGTATTGAGGAATTCCTCTTTTTTCAGCTATTTCTTTACCTGCATTGTAAAATTCAGTTTTCCTTTCAGATTGTTTCCATCCACCTAAGTTGTAAAAGGTAGTGGTTTTATCTTCTGGAGCTTCTTTAAATTTTTTATCTAATGCTTGAATAAACTTTTTATCAGCCATAATAAACTACCTCCCTTATTCAGGGCAGAATCCTCCATTGGATCTTGAGACATGGATTCTGTGTAATATTTCTACAGCATCCTTATCGTCTCTGTATGCTTCACCATCTACTCTGTAAATAGTAGTGATAGCTTTTAATTTTTCTTCGTCTAATGGTTCGCCAAGTACTACTGGTTCGTCTAATTCTTTACCAATTTGATCTTTTACAGATTCAACTTTACCAGTTTCTTTGTTGAAGACTTGTCTTCTAAGCATATCAAACATTAGACCATTTTCATCAAGTCTTAAAGAGTGTCCGTGTACAGATTTTCCTCTGATTCCAGTTCTTGCTGGGTCAAAGTATTCTGTTTCTAATAATTCTTTAGAAATTCTTTCTAAATCTCTTTCTCTTGCTTCGATGATTTGTCTTCCAGATAATGTACCTGCGTCGACACCTCTGTATCTGTTCAAGTATGATCTAGATCTTAAGAAAGGTTGAGCTGGAGCAAAGTACATGGAGTCAACAAATTGAATATATCTAACTCTGTCCCCTGCTTTTGCACCATCAATAGGCTCAACTATTTCTCTTATGTAATCTTCTGGCTCGTCCATTTCATCTAATGGTGGGTGAACACTTTTATATTCTTCACCTGGAGCTCTGTGACCTAATATCTTAACTACACCCTCATCGGATATTTCTCTTAGTTTTTCTAACTCATACTCTGGGTCAGAAAAGTTTCTTCTACTTTGAGCTACTTGAGAAGTTCCTGGATAATATTGTGCCATATCATGCACCTCCTAATGCTAACTTAACTTTTCTAATGATCTCATCTAATTTATCTTGAGGAGCTGTTTCTCCTCTAATAACACCAGTAATGATGTCCATAATTTTACCTTCTGTTTTAATCTCATCAGGTTGTACTTTTGAAGTTTTAACACCTATTTTTGCAAAGTCTTCAAAGTCAACAGGATATTCACAAATAATAACACATGGTCTATTAACATTACGCAAAATTAATCTAGCCTTATATATAAGATGGTTCCTTACTCCTCCAAGATGTATAACCAGAAGTTTGAAATTTTTCATTTGCTCTATTTCCTTTTCAGTTAGACCAAATAAACTTCCTCCTCCAGCACCAGGTGTATCACTAGGAACACCAGCTCCTGCATCAAGGATTAATGTGCTTGTTAGAACATTGGATTCACGAAGAGCAAAAGTAATCTCACAAATTGGCTTAGTAATGTGCCTCTTACCTGGAGACATACCAACAGTTAAAACATCACTTCCACATTGAGCAAAAGTGCCCCTTTGGGCAATTCCGCCTCCTTCACCAAGTCCCATAGTCTCTCTACAGTCCACAACGTGAGTAATTTTTCCGATCATAATAATCAGTGCTAATAATCTTTGGAATATATGTTAATAATTTATTTAATGATATCATAGTAAATAATGAATCCTAAGAATCATTTCCGTCTTTTTGAATATAAGTTACTCGATCTTCAAGCATAGAATATTGATCATTCATTCCAATTAATTCATCTGGAAGCTCAGCATTACCATACTTGATACTATCAGTTACAGTTTTCTGAGTCCTAATATAGGTACCAATATTAATATCAAATCCAAATGTAAGTATTTCATTACATATCTCTCTAATTTGATCAATAGTTGATTCTTCAGACAAGTCAACAAAAATACGACCAGCTTTTACTTTAAGCTCGATTTCCTTACCTTGAACAGTGATTATTCTTCTTTCAGCATACCTTGGATCATCATCAGGACTTTCAGGAGCTAACCTTGGTCCTTGAAGTATAGTTCTATTAACATCCTCAAGTCCTTCAATCTCATTTAAGAGTCTTTCAGTGGTATCTGAACCCAAAATTCTATGTGGAAATATTTCGATATCCATTTTAATTATCTCCAGTGTTATTATAGTTAAATTAGACTTTTAATAATTATTTAATAATATATTTAATTAATCTTTAATTAATATATTTAAAAATTATTGAGATAATTAGATGTTGCCTTTAATGTTGGCTGCTGCCTCCACAACATATTTCAGTGGTTCTCTGAATTCGTCTACACTACTGTATACTTCTTTGATTAATCCAGAAGTAGATTCAGGTGAGAAGAGTTGAGTACCAGCATCTAAACTCATTGCTGCAACAACACAAGGGATACAGAATCCTTTACTGTGTCTTGTTACAACGTGGTTACCGTTAAAGAGACCTGGACCTCCTCCACCATAGATGGAGTGACTAAAGAATGAGAATCCAACAGCTACCCCTTCAGCTCTACCGAAATCTACACCCGGAAGACCAGTTGCGAATTCAAGAGAGTCGTTGAAGTATAATAATGTGGATGGTACACCTTGAGCAGCTCTTGCAGCACCTACATTTACGAGTGTAGCAGCAGTAGCTCCAGCAGCAGCGTATGCGTTCCATTTAGCTAAATCGTCAGTACCGTAAACATTAAATCCGTTAAGATCTTTTTCTACAGAAATGACACCATCAGCAGCAGCTCTTTCAATAGTTGAGTTCATTACAGAACCAACAGTTCCTTCTTTTGCATTATCTTCTACAAAACCAACAACTAAGTTGTCAGCATTTAATCCTTGATAAGCAAGACCTAATAAATGTAATCTTTCAAATGCACCTACAGCGTCTCCCATCTCAAACATAGCAGTTTGTTCTAAGATACTTGCAAGAGCAGTTCCTTGAAGACTGTTTTTTAATGTAGCAGCAGTAACGTGGTTAGCCATAATGTTCCTAAATGCATAACCAGGTCCTTCAAGTTTTTGTGGAATGTCTAACATTGTAGCAAGGTTTCCACCCATATAATCTACAGATTGTGGGTATCTACCTAAAACTGCAGCTTTTACCATGTTAGCATCATATATACTTACATCAAATTGCTTAATAATAGCTTGCACTAAAGCATTTGCTGTAGTTAATGTGGATACAGAGTATTCTGCAGCAGATTCTAATCTTACACTTGGTGTTTGGACTAATATCCTTTTTCCACCAGCAAGAAGATCTACTACGGTGTCATCATCATCAGTTACTTGAATTATATCTTTTATAGAAGCAGCTATAGCCTCAGCATTAGCTGTAATATCAAGGTCTAATTCCCTACCTAAGATTTTACAAGCTTTACCACCGACAGCAGCAGTTCTTAAAGAATTTTCAATACCTTCTAAGTTAACAGCTACGGTCCTTTTAACACCACTAATGATGCTTTTAATTGCAGGATTCCGTAGTGGGCTTAAGGCTTCGATAGGCACATCAGACTCAACTAAGTTACCTCTATCGTCGTATAAATCGACTTTATCATCAAACTTTGCCATTTTTTCCCTCCTAACTAAATATAGTTAAAAATATACCATTTCCCAATCCAGACAGGCATGTACAGTCTGTATTGACCAAGCTTAAATGCAGTACTTTGCATTTATTTAGCCATTCGGTATACAAATTTTACTTTGATTAAGATATATTATAAATGTTATTGATTAGTCCAAGTAGCAAAGTTTATTAATAATGACATAAATTTCGAAATTTAAGATGACAAAGTGGAAAAGTAATACTTTTAAAAGTCAATTAAAATAAATTAAATAGCTATTAAAATAAATTAATCAATTAAATAGGCATGTAATTAATTAAAAAAATCATAATATTAAATTCAAAGATTAAAAGACTTTAAATATGAAAAATTAATTAAATAAATTAAAATTAATAAAAGTTACTTTAAAATTTGAAAAGATTAATAAGTTTACCATATTTTCAAGGTTAAAAAATAGATAAGAATGTGAAAAAATTAGGAATCATAGAATAAGTGTAAAAATATTTTTTATAAATCTCAAAAATAGGAATTTTCTCGAATTTTCTCAAGAAGAATTGATGAAAATTCATAACAATTTAAATCATTAAAACAAAGGAAGTAATAAAAATTATATGTAAAATAGAAAACATTCTAATAAACATAAATTATAAAAAGTAATACTAATTAAAATATAAACCAAAGCATAAATTAAAATAGGAAATATAAGAATTAAACTAATGCCAAATTTATAAGAGAATGATGATTATATTATATAAAAGCAATGAAATATTATAAATAGCTAATAGCTAAAGTTAACATTTTAATAGATTGATTGAAAATTAAGGAAATGAATATGGCACATCCCCCCCATATAATGTTAATAGACATATAAAAGTTAAATTTGGAAACTGAAATAAGAAAATAAAAATTTTTGCGAAATCAATGTTTAAATATAAAATTATAATTAGTTTAAACATTAAAAAATAGAAATAAGTATTTTGATATATTGTGTGATAATTTTTAAAATATAATTTAAAGGAAGGTAAAATGCAAGTTGTAGCAGATGTTGGAGGTATTCCTGGAACTGATTGTAGAGGATTTTGTAAATACTGTTATTTCAGGAAAGTGAAAGATATAGAACCAATAGGGTGTTCCAAATGTTCACCTAATAAAATAGGATGTATACAATGTAGTGAAGGAATAACAGAAACACAAAATAACTTTAAATTACCTTTTGTTGTAATGAGTGAAGTACAATCTACATTAATGCTTGGAAATGTTAGAGATAATAATTTAAAAGTGAATATAAGTGGAGGAGGAGATGTTAGTTGTTATCCACATCTTGAAGAGCTGAGTACAACCCTTGATCAATTTAATCTACCAATTCATTTAGGATATACAAGTGGAAAAGGAATAGATGATAGTCAAATAGCTAACAGGCTAATTAACAATGGAGTAGATGAGGTAACCTTTACAATATTTGCAGATGATGTAAATCTTAGAAAACAATGGATGGGAGACCCTAATCCTGAAGAATCCTTAAAAGCAGCCCGTATTTTTGGAGAAAATACTGAACTTCACGGTGCATCAGTTATAATTCCAGGAGTAAATGATGGAAAAGTCTTAAGAAACACTTGCGCATCTCTTGAAAGTTGGGGAGCAACAGCATTTATTTTAATGAGATTTGCAAACACAGCCAACCAAGGATTAATATTAAACAATGGACCAATAATAAAAGATGTAGAATCTCATAGTATAAATGAATTTGAATCATTAGTTAGTGAATTATCATCTGAATTCTCAATGCGGATTACTGGAACACCAGTTTGGGATCCTAAAACCCAAGCACCATTTGCAATAGCAAGAAAGGGAAATGAAATATACTCAAAAGAATACATTCAAAATGTAACTGGAGAAGCTACAATTATATCATCAAAAATAGCTGCACCATACATAGCTAAAATATTTGAAAGCATTGGAGCAGAAGATGTTAATGTAATAGCTACAGAGAAAGAAATAGCTTGTTTAATGACGAAAGAAGACTTAGAAACAATAGACTTAAGTCAAGTTAAGGAATCTGTTATAATTCCAGGACGATCATTCATCCACCAATTAGATGCTGAAAGAATATTGTCCTCTGATGGCAAATCCAGAATAGTTGGAAGAGGTCCAGATAAGTTAAGTGTTGATGGAGAAATGAGTGGAACATTAACTGATGAAGAAGTTATTGTAAAAGAATTAGAAGCATTTAGAGATTTAGTAGATGCAATTAACTTCTATGGAATGAAAAAAGGATAGAATAAAATTATAACATTAGACATTTCATTTCAAAATAACAACAAAAATTAATAAATTCAAAAACTTCTAAAATAGCTGTTTAATAATAGCTAATTTTAGAAGATTAATTTAAATTAAAATCAAAAATTTGAAAAGTTTTGCCCAGTGCTATAAATTAATTAATATTTAAGTTTTTTGATTACTCTTTTCTATAGATTATAAAATAGTTAAAGGATTTTCATAAAGTAATATTTAATCATATGATTCAATTTTATAATGAATACAAGAATATTACAAATTTCTAACTATTATTTAGATGATTAATCAAACCAAATAAATAGGTTATTATTATTATTATTATTACTATTAAAAATAATGATAATAATAATTATGATTATATATTTTTTTAAAATTAGTAATAATAAATGAAATCAGAATAGTTAGTATAATTTTAAAAAATTTAAAATTTTTTATTCTCATTATCTAAGTATTGATGAAATTCATTATCCTTGTGATAATTTTGACCCATTGTTGATTTTTCAGAGTAATGACTGGGAGTTAATTCATTTGAATAGTTTTGATTAGTAGTATTTAAGTGGTTTTGAGATATATTTCCATTATTACTTTCATTTGGATCAATTATTTTAAATATAGAAATAAGAAGAAGTATATATATTACTGTGATTATTGGAAAACTAATCAAAGCCATATCTATACCTAATAAATCTATTAAATACAGATGCAGATAAGACCAAGCAAAAAAAGCCACTACAAAAAGAACAATAGCTATTATAATTTTTAATCCAATTTTAGCCATTTTTATCTCCTCTTTTTAAAAATATTTCTCATGAAATTCATGATAAGTTAACAATAATTACTTATCTCATTGTATTGTTTGTTTAAATGATTTTAATATTTTAATAATACTAATACTATTAATAATATTAATAATACTAATACTATTAATAATACTTTATTTCAAATTTAGCAAATAATTCTGGTAATAGTATCTTCCCAACCATAATCATTTTCAATTGACCCTTCTACAGAAATAACAATTATTTTTCCATCCTTTTCAAATACAAAACAATAAGGAGAATCTCCAATTAGTCCTTTTTTTTCTATTTTATGTCCAAAATGATAACCCAAGAAAATACCATCATTTATTATTAATTTATCATTACTTGATTCAAAATCAGATAAAACATTTTCCAGATTTTTATTTTTATATACTGTTATTGAAATTGTGTATTTATGATAATCATCTTGCCTATTATAATTAATCTCCATCCATTTACAAAGATATTTGTGATAATGAACTTGATCATCCTCCCTTGAATCAGAAAGTACACATTTTTTATTAGGAATATGAAATATTAAATTGTTAATTATCACTTCTTCATTAAAATTGAGATTATTTTCTAAATCAAATAATTCCCATTCAATAGCTTTATTTCTAAATATAAACAAGTGCTCATCATAAGCCCTTTGTATTTCCTCACAAGTCCCTCCATTTTTCAACACCTTTTTAACAGCATTTTCTAAAGCTCCTTGTTGACCAATATTAGATAAAACCTCACGAAGATTATCACTACTTCTCCAAGTTAACCCAACTAATTCATCTACCAACTCCTCTTCAGGTGTTTTTACTTTTTTATCTCTACTAAAAAGACCCATATAACCACATCCCTTTGATTCAAACTTTTGAAAAAAGTTTGAACAAAAGCTATTCCAAAACCTAAGCATTTTAAACATGAAAAATGATTCTATTAATTTTAAAAATCTTGTAAATTGTGTTTTAGTTTATTATATTGATAAAATAGTCTTCCCAGTTATCAAAATTTATTTGTCCATTGTCACAAACAACCATTGGTCCCTGATTTTTCTTTAACACTACATAATAAGGAGTATTTTCAAACCATTCTTTCCTACTAATTAAAAAGGCAGAATCATCACCTAAAGTAACAGTATTTATGTTCCATTTGTTTACTTGAGTCTTAAAATATCCTAAAATATCTTCCAAAGATAGCTTTTTAAAAATAATAATTCTAAGTCTATGTAAATAATTTCTACCATCATCACTAGTCCATCCATAAAGATACTCATTGGAATTTACAAAATCATTTTCCTTTGATCGATTGATTCTATAATTATTTAATCCTTTATGAAAATTCTCATTTACTCCAAGCTTCTCTAATGTTTCATCATAAACTTTTTGAATATCATAAACTGATCCACCATTTTTCCACACTTTTTTAACAGCATTTTCTAAATCCGCCCGTTTAACATTATCCAATAAAACCTCACGAAGATTATCACTACTTCTCCAGGTTAACCCAACTAATTCATCTACTAACTCCTCTTCAGGTGTTTTTACTTTTTTATCTCTGCTAAAAAGACCCATATAACCATTTCCCGTTTATCCTCTTTTTAAATATTTCTTATAAAGTTCAGATAAGCTAATAATTATTTATCTAATATTAATGATTTGTTTAAATAATTTTTAAGAATTTGAAACAAACATTTCAAACTTTTAAAAACGAGAAATCAGAGATTTCTCTAAATTTCCATCACGAAATAAAAGTTTTGTCATGTGCTATTTTATGAAATAAAGATTTAAACACTGATTTCCAGATGTTAAATTGGATTAAATTGCATGTAATAGATTTTTGCAAAAATTTTTTATTTCATTTAAAAATCGAAGATTTTATTAAATTACGAAATCAGTGTCTTAAAATGCTTTTATTAATCTTAATTAATCATTCTTTCAATATATGATAGTAAACGACTTTTTTTAGCATCCCATGACACAGCTACTGTTTTTCCATCTTTTTAAAGACAAATAGTATTGGTTCGGATGTTGAAAAGCCTTTTGCTTTAACTAAATTCCCTGAATAGTTTCCATAGCTAAGACCATCTTCTATTTCCCATTTATCCTTATCCTGCTTATATGGCAACAAAATCTGATCTATCGATTCATTTTTATAGACATAGAATGTGATTGTAGTATCTATATACACTGTATCGTGGTATTCGTTATCATAACCTATCGAAGAAGAAAATCTCTCTTCACCTACATATTCTATAATATATACTGTCTCTGTTAGTTTTTTCAATAGAACTTATGATTGACCTAATACTTAAATATTTCTATTTGGTCTTTAAATTTAATAAAAAAGTGAAATAAAACTTAAAAAAGATTAAAAAGAATAAATATGAATTATAATAGTAAAAGAATTAAATAATAAATCCAGTTTAATATAAACACATGAATGATAAAAATAAGACTATGATAAAAAAATATATTATAAGTAGGAATTATTAAAAAAATAATTGAGATAACAAAATTTTGAATAAAATTAATGAAATAATCAGAAATATAAAACTATACAATTTTTTATTGAAATATAAATTATAATATTTAAATTAGTAAATAATGCATATTCATTGTTTAAGATTAAATTAAAAGAGTTTAAAGAATAAGAATAATAAAAATTAAATATTTAAAAATGATTATTTTTGATGAAATAGCTATTAATAATTGATTAAAATAAATTAAAATAAATATTTATTAAATAATAACATTTTGTATATTTATTATACTTACATTGTATATTTATGTATATTTATAATAATCATTACTTTTTCTTTTCAGGAGTGTATTTTAAAATAGCTATTCCTTTTTTATTGGTTTTAGCTTTTCCAACATATTTTCCAGCAACGTAAAATTTAATATATTTTCCAGCTAAAACTTTTCCTTTCGCATCAATCAACTTAGCTTTTAATATTGTAACTTTGTCATATTTAGTTTTAGTATAGTATATAGTAGTAATTGTTTTTTCTTTAGATTTCTCTTTGTATGTGTAGGTTTTAGATAATTTATTGTATTTATTATCTCCAGCAAACTTGATTTGTAATTTATTGGAAGATTTGATTGTGGTTTTTATAGTAAATTCACCTTTGCTATTAGTTTTGTAATTACCTATTTTTTTACCATTTATGTAGACTGTGAATGTTTTGTTTGGAACTACTTTGCCTTCGCTATTTGTAGCTTTGACTTTTATTGTTTTTTTATCTCCAACAGTTCCAGTTGGTAATTTAGTGTTTAGAGTGATTTTATCTTTGGTTACAGTTACAGTGGATTTTGATGATGTTGAGGCAGCGTAAACACCTGCAGGATCATTGAATGATGAAGTATAAGTTAGTGTACCTGTTTTTGTGGGAGTATAACTAAAGTAAGCTACACCTTTTACATTAGTCTTAGCTGTTCCAATGAGCTTTCCATTAACGTAGAATTTAACCTCTTTATCTGTAATAGGTTTACCATTGCTGTCTTTTAAAATGGATTCTAGTTTAACAGAATTATCAACAGTTGCTATTACATTTAACGTGTGGATTTGGCTTGGAATTGCTTCTGAAATAATACTTATTGAACTATTGTTATTTCCAATATTATTAGTATTATTATTATTATTATTATTATTGGTATTAGTGTTAATTGTAGCAGTATTTTTTATGGTTCCTACACTAATTATTTTTGCATTAATTGTTAGTGTAGCTGTTTTTCCACTACTTAAAGTAGATATGTTCCATAAACCAGTTATATTATTGTAAGTTCCTATGTTAGATGAATAGCTAATGAATTGTAGTTTAGAGTTTAGTTTTTCTAATACATTGAAATTAGAAGCTGTGTTTAGACCATTGTTAGTTATTTTAATTGTGTATGTGATGTAATCTTCAACTAGTGGGTTTCCTGTGATATTACTAGTTTTAACGATGGTTAAGTTCACATCATTAACTGTGAATTTGATACTATCATTTGTTTTATTATTAATATTTGATTCGTTTGTATTAATTTTAGCAATATTTTCTATTTCTCCTAAATCATTAATTTTAGCAGTAATTGTTAGTGTTAGATTATTTCCTGCTTTTAAAGTACCAATAGACCATATACCAGCGTTTTTATCATAAGTGCTTCCATCAGTAGTAGTGTAGTTGATAAATTTTAATTTATCTCCTAATATATCAGTGATATTAACACCATGACCATCAGTTATTCCATTATTAGTAATTATGATTTTATAGGTTACTATATCACCGTAGTGAGGGTTGTTTTGCAAAGTAACATTAGAAATCATGATCATACTAATATTAACATCATTAACACTTATATTGACTGTATTTTTATTGTTACTATTTATATTATTTTCACTCGCTGAAACATTAGCAGAATTACTAATGTTACCTATAGCTATTATAGTAGCATTGATTGTGAGTGTTACTGTTTTACCAGCTGCAAGCTCACCAATAGTCCATAATCCATTAACAGTGCTATAAGAACCTTGTGTTGTAGATGCTTTATTAAGTTTCAACTTAGTATTATTTATTATTTCAGTTACAAGAACTCCAGTAGCCGTAGTAGCACCATTGTTCACTACACTAATGGTATAAATTACAGTATCTCCAAAATGGGCATTGGCACTATTATTAATTCCATTAATGTTAGCTATTTTAATAATACTGATATTGACATTGTTAGGTACAATAAAAGTGGTGCTGTTAGTAGCACTAACATACCGATTATTACCATTAAAAACAGCAACAACATCAACGAAACCAGTTGAATTAACAGGATAATTAATATTCCACTTACCACTAGCATCAGTGGTAGTATTGTAATTAATGCCATTGACAGTTACAACAACCATTACATTACTAATCGCCTTATTATTCTCATCTAACAATGTACCATTAATACTAACACTACTATTCATCTTAACGTTTAGAATAGGATTAATAACTAATGTACTGTTTAAAGCTAAACCATTAAAACTAGTGCTATTTACAGCAGCAGCATAAAGAGTATTACCACTAAACTCAGCAACAACATTAATATTTCCAGATGAGTTAACAAGATAAGTAATACTCCACTTACCACTGTCATCTGTCGTAGCATTATAATTAACACCATTAACAGTCACAACAATCATCACATTAGCAATTGCATTATTAGCCCCATCTAGCAATGTACCATTAATACTAATATTGCTATTCACCTTAGCATTTGAAACATGATTAATGATCAATGTACTGTTTAAAGCTAAACCATTAAAACTAGTGCTATTTACAGCAGCAGCATAAAGAGTATTACCATTAAACTCAGCAACAACATTAATATTTCCAGTTGAATTAACAAGATAACTGATATTCCAATTACCATTTACATCGGTCGTAACATTATAATTAACACCATTAACAGTCACAACAACCATTACATTAGCAATCACATTATTATTCTCATCTAATAAAGTTCCATTAATACTAACACTACTATTCACCTTAGTATCCAAAACATGATTAATAATTAATGTACTATTCAAAGACACTCCAATAAAATTAGTGCTATTTACAGCAGCAGCACGAATATTATTACCATTAAATACAGCAACAACATTAAATAGTCCAGTTGAATTAACAAGATAAGTAATACTCCACTTACCACTGGCATCGGTCGTAACATTATAACTAACACCATTAACAGTCACAACAACTGTTACATTACTAATTACACTATTATTCTCACCAAACAAGGTACCATTGATACTGACATTAGTATTAGTCTTAGTATAAGAAATAGGATTAATAACTAAAGTACTATTTAAAGGCACTCCATTGAAATAAGTTATGTTAGCAGTAGCAGCATAATTACTATTACCAACAAACTCAGCAACAACATTAACTAACTCCTTTGAATTAACAAGATAAGTAATACTCCACTTACCACTGGCATCTGTCGTAACATTATAATTAACACCATTAACAGTGACAATAACAGTAACACCACCAATCGGAACACCCCGCTCATCTAACAAAGTTCCATTAATACTAACACTACTATTCACATTAGTATCTGCAATAGGATTAATAACTAAAGTACTATTTAAAGCCAAACCCTCAAAATAAGTAGCATTGGCAGAAGCAATGTAATTAGCATCACCAACAAACAAAGCCTCAACATTAATAAGACCAGTTAACCCCACATGATAAGTAATACTCCACTTACCACTGGTATCGGTCGTAGCAGTATAATTAACACCATTAACAACCAAATTAATAGTAACACCACCAATCGGAGCACCTCTCTCATCTAACAAAGTTCCATTAATACTAACATTACTATTAACCTTAGTATCCACAAT
This sequence comes from Methanobrevibacter filiformis, assembly GCF_001639265.1. Lineage (GTDB taxonomy): Archaea > Methanobacteriota > Methanobacteria > Methanobacteriales > Methanobacteriaceae > Methanacia > Methanacia filiformis. Next base: position 16,554 of record NZ_LWMT01000244.1, on the reverse strand, counting down.
AGGATTAATAACTAAAGTACTATTTAAAGCCAAACCCTCAAAATAAGTAGCATTGGCAGAAGCAATGTAATTAGCATTACCCACAAACTCAGCAACAACATTAATAACACCAGTTAACCCCACATGATAAGTAATACTCCACTTACCACTGGCATTAGTGGTAGCAGTATAATTAACACCATTAACAACCAAATTAATAGTAACACCACCAATCGGAGCACCTCTCTCATCTAACAAAGTTCCATTAATACTAACATTACTATTAACCTTAGTATCCACAATAGGATTAATAACTAAAGTAGTGTTTAAAGGTTCTATGTGAATTGTTGTGCTTGTGTTGATGTTACTTCCATTAAGTATTATTTCATTTGCTGTTACATTTGCAATATTTTCTATTGTTCCAATGTTAGCTATTATTACTTCGATTTCTAGTGTAGCTGTTTGATTAACATGTAAGGTTCCAATATTCCATAAACCAGTATTATTGTTATAAGTTCCTGTTGAGGAGTTGTATCTAATGTAAGTTAATTTAGAATCTAAGATATCATATACATGTACACTACTTGCATTATCTAAACCATTATTTTTAACATTAATGATATATTTAACATGATCACCAACATGAGCTATGTTAAAACCTGTGACATTAGTGACATTAGATATTTTAGTGATGTTTAGATTAACTGCTGGTAATATTGTAATTGTTACTGTGGAATTTATACTTGGATCAACAAGTGCTTCAATAGCTGTTACATTAAATGCAGTGCTGTTTATTGTTCCTGACTTAATAGCTTGAACAATCATGTGTAGTGTTACACTTGTTTTACCTGCAATATCTCCAACAGCCCATATACCTGTTGTGTTGTTGTATGATAAACCTCCAGTCACATTCAGAAGTTTAAAATTATCACCAACGAAATTAGTGAAAGTAACATTAGATGCGAGATCATTACCATTATTCGTTATAGTTATTGTAAAATTAATAGTATCATTATTCAAAACATTAGTTACATTAGCAACTTTAAGGATTGAAAGATTAAGAAGCATTGAAAGATTTAAAACTATATTTTCATTATCACCAACCGCTTCTAAACTATAACTGGTACCTGAAGTTAAATTAACATTATAAGAATAATTACCTCTTTGCTCAACACCATTCAAAGAATGAATAGTACCATTAGTAGTAGTAGTAGTAACATTAATAGTATAATTCCAGTTTATATTAACTAAAAAGAAAGGTAATACACCATAATCTACAAAACTAGTAGTATTACTAAGATTATTGTACAATAAAAATTTATATGACAAATTAACAACACCAGAAGAAGTGTAATGAGTACTATTTATAATAGTATTATATAAATTCGCAGATAACTCTATAACAAACCAATTACTCAAATTAATGCCATTAACTAAAGGAATATTATTACCCCACCAATTAAGATTTGCATTGGTGTTTATACCACTATTATTTAAAGCCAGTGTGTTATTTACAAATCTATTGTAGTTAATCACTGAATCTTTAGCTGTGAGATTAACAATAATAGCATCATGATTATTTAATATATTGGAACCCTTAGCATTAGATTTATTTCCAAGAATAAGAATAGCTATAGAATTATTTGTAATATTAGAATTAATTATGCTGTTATTTATCCCGTCCATTGTAATAGCTACTCCACTAGTGTAGTTGGAAATTGTGGAATTTAAAATAGTGTTATTGTTTGAATATTGAGTAAAGATAAAACCATTAAGGTTATTGATGTTGTTAAGGTGGTTAATGTAGGATTCATTCACAATGTAGTTAGAATTATTTCCACTGATTCCTATTGCATGTACATTATCTGTTATGACATTATTATTTAAACCAGTCATTAAGCCCTCAATTGTGTAATTGATATTGGAAAATACAAATTCAACAGCTATTCCATTATTTTTAAAATTATTATCAATTAAATTAAAGTCAGTTAAATTAGTTGCAAATCCTTGAGTATTATTTTCAAAATTAGAATTAGTAACAGAGGAATTAGTAGCTTTAGAGAAAATAGCTCCACCAATAGAAGCAGAGTTATTGGTGAAATTAGAATTATTTGCTCTGAAATTGTTAGGTAAAATAATGTTTCCATAATCCCCATTACCATTTCCAACACTTATTAAAAATAAAGAACCTAAAGTTGAAGCTGTGTAATTACCATTACCTGAACCAACATAGAAATACCTATTAGAGCTAGTGTAGTTGTTGATAGTGTTTGTGTAATCTCCATTACCAGCACCAACAAATGAAAAACTACCAGCATAGCCATAAGCATAATCTCCATTTCCAGAACCAATATATGCTAGTCCTATTTGATTAGAACGATCGAGGAAGATAGCTCCACCAAGAGGAGCAGAGTTATTGGTGAAATTGGAGTTGTTAAGATTGAAATAAGTACCATTGTTGTAAATAGCTCCTCCATTATTGTTTGCTGAATTGTTTGTAAACTCTGAATTGAGTATGGTTAGGTTGAGAGATAGTTGTTGGTAAATAGCTCCACCGTCATCATCAGCATGGTTGTTAATGAATTTGGAATTTTTGATTGTGAAGTTATTAGAGTTGTTTCCAGTGATGTAAACAGCTCCACCACCATTGTTGGTACCTATGCCTTGTGCAGAGTTGTTAACAAAGTTAGATTCTGTGATGGTAAAATTAGCGGCACCAGTGTTGTAAATTGCTCCAGCATTGCTTGTTGCAGTGTTATTTATAAAATTAGAGTTGTTTACTTTAAAATTAGTGCCTGCTGTGTTGTAAATAGCAGCACCAAGGTTTGCAGTGTTGTTTGTGAAATTAGATTGTAAAACAGTAAAATTATTTGCTGTGTTGTAAATAGTGCCTCCATATCTAGCATAATTAGAATCAAATATAGAGTTATTTACATTGAAGTTAGTTCCTGTGTTGTAGATAGCAGCACCATAGTTACTGACATTGTTATTTTTAAATGATGAATTTGTGATTTTAAAGTCAGCAACATTGTAGTTGTAGATAGCACCTCCATATCCATTAGCATTACTGTTACCTGTAGCAGAGTTGTTAATAAATGTGGAGTTATTGATTACGGTTTTTGTAACTGTGTTATAAATCGCTCCACCGCCAGTGTTGCTACCAGTACCATTAGCACTATTGTTTTCAAAATATGATACATTGATAGTTAAAGTGGAACCACCACTCCATATTGCTCCACCTCCATTGTTATTTATAGTCTCTTGAATCTTATTGTTAGTGAAGTTAGAGTTGTAAATGGTTAAATTGTTGGTAGTATGTCTAATTGCCCCACCTTGAGTAGCAGAATTATTGTTAAAAATGGAGTTATAAATTAGACCATTGGATCCTCCGTTATGGATTGCTCCACCACTAGAAGCATAATTATCTGAGAAATTAGAGTTATTTAAAATAAAACTTGGACCTGTAGCTCTGATTGCGCCTCCTTGGCTTGTTGCAGTATTATTTATAAAGCTAGAATTAATCACAGTCAAAACACCACTACCATAAATTGCACCACCAGAAACACTTACAGTGTTGTTAGTAAATTTAGAGTTAATAACTGTTATATTGGTTGTAGATCCACCATAAATCCCACCGCCATTGGCACCATTAGCATTTACAAAACTCATATTGGTAAAATTAACATACACATTACTACCTAAATAAAAGATAGTGGAATTTCCTAAAGCATCAATCACAACATCCACTTCATGATCCACAGGATTTTCACCTAAACTTGTGTAAGCTATGAAAGTGAGATTTTTAGAAATGGTTAAATTAGTGTTAGCCATTAAAAAACCATTGTTTGGAATGTAATTGTTGTTGTAGTTACCAGTTGCAATGTGTATTGTTCCACCACTAGAAATCAGATTTAAAGCAGTTCCAATACTTTGAAGAGCATATTCCCAACTAGTTCCATTATTATCATCATTTCCACCAGTAGAATTCACATAAAGATCCAAAACAGGATCAACACCTTCTAAACTCAAATAAATATTCTCATAATCAATTGTTCCGAAAAGTGTGGCGTTAGGTGAAGAATTGGTTAGTTGAATAGTAGGAGAGCTATAAAGATTTCTCCAGTCTTGATTTATAGAGGAGTTAGATCCACTAGAGTTAAGAGTAAGGTTGACTGAAAATGCAGGTAATCTTGAAGCGTTAATTCCATTAAGAGGACCATTTAAATCTAAATCTACAGCATGTAAATCTAAAGTATAGTAAAGATTAAAATCATAATATTTAAGATACTTTTCAGTTCTATTTACAAAACTTGCATTATTATTAGGAGTATTTAAATACAATGTAAGAACAAACCAAAAACCAAAAACACTAGTCCCTCCAGTGTTAAGAATAAGACTACTTATATTTGTATTTCGACCCCACCAATTATAATTAAAATCGTTACCAATACCCCTATTAATAAGATAGTAAGAAGAACCAGTAGGATTGTTAACAATACGATTAAAATTAATGAATGAGTTTATAGCATCACTATATATAGAATAAGTATTGTTGAATATATTGTTTCCAGTGATATTATTCGCATATCCAGTCATATTAATTGCCACTGCATTGTTAGTAATTGTGGAATTGAGAACAGTAGTATTGTTTCCTAAAACTAAGATAGATACATTGTTATTTGTCAAATTAAGATTATAAAGAGTATTATTTTTCGCTGTAGTGTTTACAGTAATTACCACACCATGAAGATTAGAAAAATTGGAATTAATAATCCTATTACCTGTGGTATTTACAGAGGGACGAGCAGTGAAAATTATAAACCCCGTATTGTAAGTATCCAATATAGATTCGTTAAGATAGGTATAGTTACAGTAATTACCACTTATTCCATAGGAATAGTTATTATCTTTTATCTCAGTTCCATTAATAGTAAAATTATTAACTGAAATATTAGAATTATTATGACAAAATTGTATTGCAATTGTGTTATTATATATTAGTGTGTTAATAATTTGTAAGTTTGTTGTGCTAAATCCAATAGCTTGAGAATTATTTATAAATTCAGAATTATTTATAACAGTATCCCCTGATGTATAAATCCCTCCCCCATAATAAGCATTATTACTATTAAAAATAGAATTATTAATATTCAAAGTTCCTAAATTATATATAGCTCCACCATAACTACTAGAAATAGCATTATTATCAACAAAACTAGAATTAAAAACAGTTATATTAGCAGTACTTTTACCAGCACCTGAACCATAAATAACACCACCAAAACTAGCAGAATTATTAATAAAAGTAGAATTAAAAACACTAAAATTATTACTAGCATAAATAACACCACCATAATTAGTTGCAGTATTATTAATAAAACTAGAATTACTCACACTAAAATTAACACTATTCATAGTATAAATAGCACCACCATGAGTAGCAATATTACCACTGAAACTAGAATTACTCACACTAAGAGTATTATTAATAGTATAAATAGCACCACCATAACCATTTGCATTATTAGCACTAAAACTAGAATTACTCAAACTAAAATTACCAGAATTATAAATAGCACCACCATAACTATTTGCATTATTAGCACTAAAACTAGAATTACTCACACTAAAAGTACCATTATAATTATAAATAGCACCACCATAACTACTAGCATTATTACCAATGAAACTAGAATTACTCACACTAAAATTACCATTATAATTATAAATAGTACCACTACTTGCATTATTAGCACTAAAACTAGAATTACTCACACTAAAATTACCACCATTAACAGCACTATAAATAGCACCACCTACACCATTACCATTACCAATGAAAATAGAACCCAGCACACGACAATTACTACTATTACCATTATTATTTATAGCACCACCATTAGTTGCAATATTACCAGTGAAAATAGAATCAACCACACTAAAATTATTGGTATTCAAATTAATGATAGCACCACCAATATAACCTTTATTATCAGTGAAATTAGCATCAACCACACTAAAATTAGCACCACCAGAATTACGAATAGCACCACCCTCACTACTAGCATTATTACCAGTAAAAATAGAATTAAGTAGTATGGTAAAATTAGCACCACCAGAAGTATAAATAGCGCCTCCATTAGCTGCAGCATTATTAATAAAACTAGAATTGATTATAGTAAAATTATTACCATTATTATTATAAATAGCACCACCATAACCACTATTAGCTGCAGTATTATTAATAAAACTAGAATTGATTATAGTAAAATTACTACCATTATTATTAAAAATAGCACCACCATAACCACCATTAGTTGCAGTATTATTAATAAAACTAGAATTAATCACACTAAAATTAGCACCATAACGATTATAAATAGCTCCTCCATTATTCGCCTTATTAGCACTAAAATGAGAATTAATCACACTAAAATTAGCACCATAATAATTATAAACAAAACCACCATTATTAGTATTATCAGTGAAATTAGAACTAATCACACTAAAATTAGTACCATTATTATTATAAATAGCACCATTTTGATTATTAATATTATCAGTGAAAGTAGAATTAATCACCCTAAAATTAGCACCATTATTATAAATAGCACAACCTATAGTACCCTTATTACCCTTAAAAACAGAATCAATCACACTAAAATTAGTACCATTATTATAAATAGCACCACCATTAGTAGCATTATTACCTATAAAATTACAGTTATATATGGTCACATGAGAATTTCTACTGTATATAGCACCACCAATATCGTTACTACTATTTACAAAGCTTAAGTTTGTTAATGTTACACTACCTGTGCCAGAGATATTAAAAATTCCCCCAAGATTTCCTGCATCTATTATTACAGAGTTTGGTGAACCATTACCTTGAATTGTAAGATTTACACTTGCTGTAATATTATTTCTAATATCATTAGTTTTATTATATATTCCTTCATTTAAAGTCAAAATATCATTTGACTGAGGATTACTATTTATTGTGGCTATTGCATCATTAATCCCTCCAGCATCACCAGGATTTAAAATATAATCCGCAGCACTAACACCAGAAACTAAAAAAATAGGTAATAAAATAATAATAATTAAAACTACAATCTTCTTGAAATTAAACCCATTATGAAACTTCATAAAAACACCATTTATAAATCTTTTTAAAGCCCTTTTTTGCCCTTTTTTATCCTTTTTTATATAATATACATTAATTATAATAATTATTTAATTAATATCTCAAATACTCAATTTTTTTATGATTTTTTTTTAAATTTAAAAATTTTTTTTAAAATAACGAGAAATATAAGAAAATATCAAAAGAATAACAGAATATGAAATTACATCATAACTTTTTAAAAAAAAAATAACAAATTATGAAAGAATTAATTAACCTATAGCTATTTTCTATATACATAATTAATTAATAATTCCTATTATATATTCATGATATTTAATACTATTATTATATATTGTAATATATAATATATATATTTAACTGTTCATGATAATATAAATTATTCAATGAATACAAATTTATTAAATACTATATATAGAAAATTTTATAAGGAAAAAAGAAAATAGTTACAATGTTTAAGAGTGAAATATGTGTTTAAGGGTGTTTAAGGTGTTTTAAATAAAATATTAACATGAGAACGATTATTCATTCATTTAATAATAATAATAATAATAATAATAATAGATAAATTAAGAGATACTAAGTTTAATTTAAGATATTTACCACAATTATTACAAGGATATTGTTTAAAATAGAATTTTTTATCTCCTGTTTGGTTTATCAAATAAATTTATAATAATTAAAGGTGATTTAAATTAAAAATAGGTTAGTATTAAAATCAATCTAAAGCTAGGGAAGATAACTATTGTTCTTAAAAAAGTATAGTAAAGCATAACTACTATACTTTAAAAAGTATAGTTAAATTAATTCACTATACTTTAAAAAGTACAAACATTTATATTATAGCATAATTTTTATAAAAGATTATGAAAATCCAAATAATAAATTAAATGGTGAAGATATTGTATTGGATAGTTTTAATATAACTGGAAGTGGAAATTCAAGTGAAAAAGCTAAAAATTTATTGGGGTAAATGTTACTTTCTCAAATCCTTATGCTGATAGCTGGAATATACTATCCGATGGAGTGAATTAATTATGGTTCAGTCTATCATTATAATGAAAGTTATTACTTCGGAGAAAATGGAACTTCTGGACTTCTTGAACATCACACTAGCTACTCTGCACCATTTAAAAATATGAAACAAACTTTTAAAAAAAGTTTGAACAAAAGCTATTTCAAAAAATAATCAATTCAAATTAAGAAATGCTTTTACTAACATGAAACAAACGTTTCAAACTTTTAGAAAAAGTTTGATCAAAAGCTATTTCCATAAATAAAGCATTTTAATCATTAATTATGCTTTTACTAACATTAAATACTTTAAAACTGGAGATACAATTACAATTGATGATTATTTATCTCAGAAAAAATATATTTATGAAATTACTAAAATTAATGATATAAAGTAGGATTATAAAGTAAATCCTATAAAATTCCTTTCTGGATCTTATAATCTAACACTTGCAACATGTTGGTCTCCAGGAAAGAGGCTGCTTATCAAGTTCATTGTAAATTAATAGCTATTGAAAATATTTAAATAAGATTTAATATAGACATGTGTTTTAGAGAAGTAAAAGGGGAGATATAAAACAGAAAATAATGAGAATTAGATTAAATCAGATAAATCTTAAATCATGACAATCCTTATTTAATAAATTTTAGTTTTCTATCAATATAACACATAGCATTATCTTTTAAAATTACTCTTTGTGCTTTATGCCTTCCAGATTTAACTATAACTACAGCATCAGTTATTTTTCTAGCTTCAGCAACTAAACGATTACCTTTTATTATTGTTCCCTTCTCTGTGTAAGTAGTCATTATTAAACTCCTAAACGTCCTTCTTTTTCCAATTCATCAGTTATCTTAATAACTAACTCTAAATCAAGCTCTAAGTTTTCAGCTACTTCAGATATGTATGATTCTTGATATTTTCTAAAATATCCAAGAACTTCTTTTTTAGCAGTATCATAATCAATATCTTTTAACCGTATTATGTTAATTGATTTTAGCTTATCCCTTACAGCTTCCCTGACAAAATCAGAACTATTTAAATACATTCCAGCATTTATAATTTCTTGTATTGCCTCATATTCAATATTGGTTAATTTTGTCCCTAATGTCTTATTTTTTCCTTCATCTGCACTTAGCATATTTAGTTATATATAGTTAACAATATATAAATTTATCTCAAAAATATCAAAAATATTCATTGTAAATTAATAGCTATTAGAAGTATTTAAAATAAGATTTAAAATAGGCATATGTTTTAAAGAGGTAAAGTAGATATAAATAATAGTTATTTTCTCTTTATAAAGAATAAACCTTTAATTTGAGAGATTTTTCTTAATCATGGGATTTAATTTTCCTAAAAATATTCTATAATTTAATTTTTATTATATTTTATAATAATTAATATCACATAGTTAACAATATATTATTACTAAATTCTAATATATATAATAATAACATCAACAATTATATAAACAATCAAAAACAAAAATAAGTAAAAGAATATAGATAAATAAGAGGTAAAAGATTATGCAGAAATTACCTGTAGGTAGACAAGACTTCACTACAATAAGGGAAAACAATTATTTATATGTGGATAAAACAAAATATATCCACAAAATGATAAAAAGTGGAGATATAAATTTTCTATCAAGACCACGACGTTTTGGAAAGTCATTACTTATCAGTACTTTAAAAGAGCTTTTTAAAGGAAATAAAAAGCTTTTTGAAGGATTATATATTTATGATAAATGGAATTGGGAGGAAGAATATCCAGTAATACAGATAGATTTAGCTGGGGGAACTTATAATACCTTAAATGATTTGGAAGCTAAACTTAAAGATATTATCAACAGAATAGCTAGGGATTTTCAAGTAAATATATACAGTGAATCATTAGAAGAAAAATTCACAGATTTAATCAGTGAGATTTCTAAAAAAACAGATAAAAAGGTGGTTGTTTTAGTTGACGAATACGATAAGCCTATTATCTCAAATCTTCAAAATAAGAATTTAGACGAAATTCAAAAGAAATTAGGAAGTTTTTATGAAGTTTTAAAAACAAATGATCAGTATATTAAATTTATTTTTATAACTGGAGTGTCTAAGTTTGCTCAGGTGTCTGTTTTTTCAAAATTAAATCATGTAGATGATTTAACACTTATTAATGAGTTTAACTCTATCTGCGGATATAGTCAAAAAGAATTAGAGGATAATTTCCAACCATTTATTCAAAAATTAGCTGATAAATTCCAAATATCTTATTCTCATACTTTAGATAAACTTAAATCATATTATAATGGCTATAGTTGGAATGGTGAAGATAGAGTATATAATCCTTATTCTACACTGCTGTGTTTTAAGCATGGTGAATTTGCTGAGGAATGGTTTAATACAGGTACTCCAAGTGTTTTAGCTGATTATCCCATGGGTGCTTATAGTCTTAAATCTATTGCTGATCCAAATAGAGTTAGTTATAATGAACTTAAGAATCCAACAACTGAAAATATTAAGGAAGAAGTGTTATTGTTTCAAACAGGATATTTAACTGTGGATAATGTGGAAGTTGGTGAACGTGCGAAGTTTTATGATTTAAAAATTCCTAATTTAGAGGTTGAAACTGCTCTTTTTGAAAATCTCATAGCTCGATACTCTAAAATTTCTTTTAATGATATTTTAGATTATGCAAGTAAACTTTTAAAATATACAATTGATGGAGATTGCAAGAAAATAAAAGAAACACTTGGAGATTATCTGTCCCCAATACCTAGTAATTTAAGAGGACAAGATGAAAGATACTACCATGTACTTGTATTCATGTTATTATACTCAGCAAAAATACATGTTCACAGCGAAGTACATGGCTATAAAGGAAATGCAGATCTAATAATTGAAGAAAACGACAATGTAATAATAATTGAGTTTAAACAAAGTAACAAAAGCTCACTTAACTACATGATAAATGAAGCATTAGAACAAATAGAAACACAAGAATATGGAAGACAATACAAAAATAAAAATATAATTAAAGGAGCTATCGTATTTAGAGATAATAATATTGGATGTAAATTAATCAAAGAATAATTATTTAGACACTGATTTCGCAAAACGATAAGAAATATTTTCTCAATTAGGGTAGAAATATTATCCTATTCTTTTTATATCATTGAATATGTCAAATCCTTTATCAAAGCTAGCTATTTCTTTAATTCCATTTTCAATCATTGTAACGTGATGTAAATTGTCAAAAAAACCAATTTCATTACTTAAACAATTTTCAACTGCTTTATTATGGTTTTCTAAATCTTCTAAGATGATTATATTGTTTAATATTTCATTATAATATTTCTTTATATCATGACTTTTAACATTTTTCTTTCTTAAAACAGTTAAAAATTCATATAAAGTCATTATATTTATTACTTTTTTATCATCACCTATATATTCCCATATTTTCATTGCTCTTCTATGATGTTTGTCTTTTTTAACATAAAATCCTATTAAAAAGCTTGTTTCTAAAAATATCATGTTTAAAACCCTGATTTATCTAGGTAAATACTATTTTTTAGTTTTACTGCATCTGTTTCATCCTTTAATACTATTCCTCCAGCTGTCATTTCAGTTTTTACAAATCCTTCTACTTGTGGTAAGGTATTGGCTATGTTTTTGCTTGTTACTTTATCTTCTGGATTCATGGTTTCTTTTACTAAATCAGCAATTATTTTAGATTTACTTTTACCTGTTTTCTTTTTTAAATTTGAAATTTGATTTATAACATCTATAGGCAGATTATAGGTTACTTTTTTAGTTTCCATATACTTAACCTCATTCTAATATTTTTATTATTGTTACAATAATATTAATTATGGTTTTTATTTTATTTAAATTTAGTTATTGATTTAGAATTATTGGAAGATTAACAAATATAAAAACCAATCCCATAGCGAAACAATAATCTAACTAAATATCTTCGAACCATTATTATGTATTTTAGTGTATTCAGTTACATGTGATTAATGTTTATTTTATCAAACAAAAAATTTATATAATATAATAAATATAATATATAGTATTGTCTGCGTAAGGCCTTATAGTTCCGTTGCCCGCTGGTGGCGGATCCTTATTGGATAATGTGGCTATAGGGCACGGACACTACTTATATTTATATATGATATGATTTTTATCAATTATTTTAAAAAATTCACTATTTTTTCTATCAAAGTGTTGAAAACAACTACTTGCAATTAAATCAGCAAATTGTAATCCTCTAATTTTTTCAGATGAATTTTGAGATATATTACACTTCTCATTAAATTTAGCTAAATCGCCCAATATTTCTTTTTGAATAAACTTTATATAATTTGAAGGAAAACATTGATCTATTTTCAAATCAAAAGATTTCTGGATATTTATTTCTTTTAATAAGTAAATTACCATTTCTGCATAATTCCTATTTTTATTAGATTTAGCTGAAAATAAATGTTTACAATCTTTTTTATGTGTTACAAGTGAGTAAGCTTTAAAATTGAGTTTATTAAGTTCCTTTAAAAAATAAATCTTTATTTCTGGAGGTAATTTATAAAATTTAAGTTCATTTATATTTTTCAATTTGCGTTTAAGTTTATTCTTTCTAGCTTTTTTGATTATATTCTCTAATTTTTTAAGATCTTCTGAATTAATCATTAAAATACTAATAACAAAGTATTCAGAATCCAATCCTAAGTCCCCACTTTCATCTAAGAATAAATAATAAGAATATTTTTTCATAATATCACTGCTGTGTTTGTGCATAAAGTTTCTCTATACTATATACATGACATCACTGCACCCGCAACGAAAAGTTTATATAATAGTAATATTTTTATTATATATAGTATTAAAAAGTATTATTACTATGATAAAAAGATTTAATAAATACTAATCGTCATTAAATTGAAAAATGTCTGAATGAGCAAAGTTCATATGATGTGACATTCTAATCTAGAGCATGCTCTATTGCCTCATTCATTTTTAGAAGACATCTGAAAGGTGGTTATGCAGATTCATTTTTTGAACCATATATATGTAGGGTTTAAAATTTGGATTGTTTAATTTTTCCATAATTCCATACTCATATTATGTTAGTCAGTAGTATTTAATAGTTAAACGAGAGCATTTGAAAAGTAATATATTATACTGAAATTAATCAAAAAAAGCATTAATAACCAAGTATATTATGTAATAAATAAAAAATGAAAATACTGATTACTCAGTATTCAACTGATTTTTTGAATTTATCCCAACAACAGAAAGTACAACAGCTATTATACAAAAGACCGTTGATATTATACATGTGGTCTGTAAACTTTGAATTAATAAGGGATAGTACTTTGGAATAATTTGAACAGAACCTAATATAAATGCTAATATAACAGTTAACATTCCTAAAGAAAGAGTTTGACCTATAACTCGAGCTGTAGACACTGTTGCAGAAGCTATTCCTGTGAATTTTCTTGGAACTGAACTCATTATTGCATTTGTATTTGGGGAAGTGAAGAGTCCTAAACCAATTCCTTCTAAAACCATAGCTATTACAATTAACTCTAATGGCATATCTCCACTTAAAAATGATAAAATAGCTAAAGATGCTCCGACAAATAGCATTCCTATTGCAGAAAGTATTTGAGGATCAATTTTATCTGAAACTCTACCTGAAATTGGAGCTATAATTGCCATAAGCCCTGGAGTTACAATTAAAAATATTCCTGCTGTTTGAGGATCCATTCCTTTAATATATTGCAAGTAATAAGTTAAAATATAAGTTACAACAAATGTAGCTAAATAAGAAATAAGGGCTGCAGCAGTAGATGAAGAAAACTTAGTATTTTTAAATAGCTTAACTTCAAAAACAGGAATCTTTTGTCTTAACTCATATAATACAAATGCTACAAGTATAATTAAACCAATAGCTGTTAAAACAACCCCATGTAATTCATTTATAATTGTAAATCCATATATTGCAAGTAAAATACCTACTCCATACAATAAAGTTCCAATATAATCAAATGGTTCTCCTTTAGATAATACCCATTCTTCAGGTACTTTTGAATATCCGATGATTAAATTAAGGATTAAAAAAGGAATAATTAAATAAAATATCCATTCCCAGCCAAGTAAATTAGTTATTACTCCTCCAAGAACTGGTCCTAGAGTAAGACCAATGTAAACACTTGAAATATTCATTCCCAATGCTTTTCCTCTTTCTTTTGGTGGCACAGCCTGAGCAACAATTGCAAAGGTTGATACAGATATCATTGTAGAACCTATTCCTTGAACAGCTCTAAATAGCAATAAATACCATGGAGAAGGAGATAATGCTGCTCCAAGGCTACCTATTCCTATAATCCCAATACCTAAAAATAAAAATTTCTTCAATCCAAATTTTCCACATATCTTACCAAAGGGTACTGAAAGAATAGCTACAGTTAAAAGAAAAATTGTTGCTATCCAATTTTGAAAGATAGCATTAATATGAAATTGAATAGCTATTGAAGGCAAAGCTACAGTTATTGCTGTAATTACAAATGCAGAAAAAAAGGTAGAAAATGCTGCTATAAATAAAACATATTTTTTTGATGAATCTCTTACAATTCCATCATCTTTATTATTTTCCATAAGCAAAACCTCTTTATTAATTAAAATCATCTATCAAACTTTTGAAAAAAGTTTTATCATATTATTAAATATTATTAAAGACATATATAATTTTGGTTTAATTTTAGTAATTTGGACAAAATGTAAAATATTATAGGAATAATTCAAAACAAGAAACTGTTAATCGATTATGAGAATATAGTAAATATCAATACTCTTAAAAATTGATTAAAAACATTATTTATAAATATTAGGTTTTTGGAATAGAAAAAAGGAAAGAGGAGTTAAATTTATAATTTGGGAGTTCATGGAAAATTGTATTTTAATGTATTCTCACTATCCCATCTACTTTGTCGAAATCATCATCAAAAGATACTATTTCATAGATTCCTAATTTTTTCATTATTTCAACACTTAATGAATCTGCTAAAGATAGTGTTCCATCATACTTTACTAAAGTATTCATTGCTTTTGTATATAATTCCCTATCCACATCATAAATTTCATAATTGTCAAGTATATGATAATATATATTTTTACTTTCTTTTGCTCCAACTTTACTTGCTACTAATGTTGTTATTTCGGATATTAATAAATCACTTAGTATTTTATCTTGTTTATAAACATCTGAGGATATTTTAACAGCCTGATCATGCCATTGATCATTGGTAACATAAATTCCCACTAAAAAGTTTGCATCCACTAATATCAAATATTTTCCCCTCGTTCAATCTTTTTTTGTAATTTGACACTATTAATTGGTTCTTTAGCTGTTACTTTTCCGAGTATATCTTTTAGTGTAGATTTTTTCCTAAATTCAAGTTCTGGTTTTCCATTTAGATTAATACTCCATTCAATAATATCATCAGGCTTTAGATCAAATTTTTTTCTAATTTCGGAAGGTACAACAGTTTGATTATTTTTGTATAATTTTGTGCTTGTCATTTAAAATCACCTATTAATATATTGATCCCTATTATATTTAAAATCACCTATAAAAAAGAATACTACCTCTTAAAATAATACTAACTTTTAAAAATTTAGTGAAACATGATGTTTTTAAACAATTAGATGGCTATAATGAACTGTCAAAAGTGTAATAATCTTCCCTTATTAGATATGGTTTGAATTTGTTTTTATTAAAAGAATAGTTTCGACCCATTAAACTCCTATACTTATTAATTATATTTTTATTTTTCACCTAATTTTTAAAATATATCACTATTTAAGTGTAAATAAGACAAGTTTAAAAACGTTGAAAAAAATAGCTACAATTTAATGTTAATTTAGTACGATTGTCTTGAAAACTCTTTAAAAACTTTATTAACGAGTTTTGTTAATTAAAGGAGATCTTCCATAATTCATTGATTAGTTAATTGATATTTATTGGTTTATATTGTGATTATGAAGTAATATTAAGTTAAAATAAGGATTATTATTTAGTTTATTGGGTTTTAAGTGGTTTATGTTTGTTGATTGTTTTTTAGTAAAGTTTATTAATCTTTGTGTTGAAATATGATTTTATGCATTAATGACTTTAATAATCTTTTTTTTATTAAGTTTTTGTGCATTTATTATGAAATTTGTATTAATAAATTAGTGCTTTTGTATGAATTATGTTTTGATAAATGGCATACTGACTAAGGGATAATTATTTAGACATGTATGGTTTTATACTATGTTTATTTATGTTTTTTCTAGTATATTGTGTCTTTTAGATTTCTTGTTCGTATTGTATTGTATATTGCATTTCTGATGTTTATTTCATTAGTTGCAGC
>NZ_LWMT01000243.1 GCF_001639265.1 Methanobrevibacter filiformis | reverse complement strand
ATGAAAACATATTATATTTAAAAATGATTAAAATAACTTTGTTTTACTATATATTTAGTTAAAACGCTTAAAAATTAATTAAATAGATTTTCAACGACTTATAGAATTATGGGACATCCCCTATATAAATTAAAAAATTAACATAATGAGAAATGATGGATCATACTTGATACTATTGTATGCCGATTTACTGATTATTGTATGCCCATTTACTGTATTGTTAATGTGTTATCTAATTATTGTATTATTGCAATTGCTGCTTTTACCAATTCATCAGATTTAGAAAATACCTCAGCGTAACTTAGCCATTCAGGAGCCTCATAGACAAAAACTGGAGTTCCAGTATCAATTATATGTTTATTTACTCCTAAAATTGATGTACTTGTAGGATTCCTAGTTTGTGAACGTTGATAATAATTAAAATCAGGCAAATTTACTTTTACTTTTTCAGCTAAGTTTACAGATAGGGGATCCATATTTGGAGTAGCTATATAAAAACCATCACCATATCCTTTTTCATGGTCATGAGCAATTATAACCAAATCAAAGTCAGAATTATTTATATCAGGAACTACATAATCCCTTACTAATTTTTCACCATTAAGTCTACCTTGATAAAATTCTTGGGCTGATTCTAAAACTGTAACATTATAATTAACAATTTCAACATCATTTAAACCGCTTTTTCTAACTACTTCTTCTAAAGCATTTGAAGAAAGATTCTCACGAGAATGCATATGAGTAATAATAGCTATTTTAGCTGAAGCATTTGGATGATGAGAATATATAACCTTATCCACATAACCAATACTTTGTGATCCAATTTGTGTGATTTCAGGAGGAGCATTAAAAATCCCATAAAGTGCGAAAATAGCTAAGATAATCAACACTACTAATCCAATAATTTTAAAGTTAGTCATAAAATACCTTCAATTAAAAATATATAATCCATATGTCTGTGACTATGATATCATGATTAGTTAAATAATAATATTTAAAATAAATGTTATTGCATTTGTACAATACAATAAGTCAGTTTATAAATATTTAGTAGATTATATCATGATGGCAATATTAAACAAAGATATGTTAATAAATTAATAATACACAATAGTGTAACTATATACATCATTAGATATAAATTTAACTGTAATTATTATTCCAATGATATTTAATTATTCAATATAATGTTCATGATTTATAAATCATTTAAGTATTTTTCAACCATGATTGCTGTTCCAATAGCAGGAGCTACAACTGATTGTTCATGAGAAATAATGTCAGTTATTTTTTTAACTTTAAAATTTAATGATTTAGCAGCTTCAAATGCCAAAATATCCCCACCTAAACCAGTTGTAATTACAGTTTCGATATTTTCCCTTTGGATCACCTTATTCAACCCAATAGCTATTTGTTCAACCTGTTTTTTATAACAATAATTAGCTATTCTTATAATATCTTCTTTAGACAAAATATCCAAGTCGGCACAAAGAATTCTTGAAATCCTAATCATGGATTCTTCAATAGACTTACCATTACCGT
Organism: Methanobrevibacter filiformis; assembly: GCF_001639265.1. Lineage (GTDB taxonomy): Archaea > Methanobacteriota > Methanobacteria > Methanobacteriales > Methanobacteriaceae > Methanacia > Methanacia filiformis. Next base: position 15,837 of record NZ_LWMT01000243.1, on the reverse strand, counting down.
CAGATGTAGCACAACTATAATCTTCAATATCTATCTTATCTAAAACATTATAAATATCTGCAGTTGTTGCAAATAATTCAGATGCAACAGTATAATTGTTACCATTTAAATGAATAGAATCTATAAATGTTGCTAAATTAGTCCTAAGTGTTCCAGTATAAACTAATTCACCAGTAGATAATCTTTCAAAATCAGATCTACCTTTAGCACATTCTTTTCCATTTTTAATAGGAATGATGTCAGTAGTTGTACTTCCAGTATCAACAAATACACAATTTCCATCGATATTACTTATAAAATGAGATGTTGCTACCCAATTAGCAGCAGCTATTTTTAAAGGATTTTTAACAAGTTCATCATATGTTAAAACTCCATTTAGCCCAATAAAATAAATCGGTTTATCCAATGAATCCATTGATCGTTTAACTATGTCTAAAACACCTTCTTTTTTCGTTGCATAAGCATCTACAAGTTCAGCAGTCATTGAAATCCCAATCGCATCAATAGACCCTAAATCTCCAGTATTTTCTATTAAATTTAGTAAAGTATCTCCTAAATCTTCATAATTACTCCACATTGGAAGATATTCAAAGTTAGTCGAGATATTTTCATTAGATTTAAATGTGCTATTATTGAAATCAACAATAGCTAAATCCGTATTTGCACCGCCAATGTCAAAACCTGCTATTTTCATATTAAAACCATCATTTAATTTACAGTGATTTCGCAAAAAATAAAAGATAAATCTTTATCTAACCTTCAAAGTTTCGATTTAAAAAGAATAAAAAATTTTGCAAAATCTATTCATAAACACTTAAATCATTATTAACTCTTCGAAATCAGTGCTAATTATTAAATATTTCTAATTAATAATTCATTACCTTTTTTAGTAAATTCCACTTTATTTTCAAAATTTATATTATCAAAATATAACATAGATAACTCATTATTTAAAAGTTTAATTATTGTTTTCCCAATATTAAAATTAGCTATTTTTTGAAGTCCAACATAAGGAGTTGTAAACCTGGAATTAATCTCTAAAAAATAAGCACAGGAGTCAGTTAATATTAGATCAACCCCAATGAATCCTTTAAGACCTTTAATACTTTCTACAGCCATTTTAGAAACTTCAAAAGCCAAATTTTTTAATTCATGATCATACGGTAACATTCCACCAACATACTCACAATCATCTTCATCTAAATGAATATATTGCTTATTTAAACTAATTGGAATAGCTATTTTATCATTAGCTATTAAGCTAACGCTGACAACATCTCCTTCTATAAATTCTTGAATTAAAACATTTGAACCATTATCAAATGTGTTTTTTAAATTTTTTACATCATTTAATGAGGATAATAAAACTATATCTTGGCAATCAACTCCATTAATAGGTTTAGCTATTAATTTAAAATTATTTCCAATATCAAAACCATTAAAAATACTTTTAATGAATATCTCCAAATCATTACAACTATTAAAATTATCTATATTAACAATATCATTACAACTATTAAAATTATCTATATTAACAATATCATTACAACTATTAAAATTATCTATATTCTCATTTATGACTATTTTAAAGGTTTTAGGTTGTTTTACTATATTTTCAAGTTTTTTAAATGTTTTATATTTATTTGATGCGATTAAAGAAGCATCTGAACTTGATCCATAAATTTTAACATTATTTTCTTCTATTAATTTAGTTAAATTATACAGATTCATATTTTCTTCAGCAGAAATGAACATACAACTATCAAAGTTATTGATATTTGAAGATAGCCAATTTTTTAATTTTTCATCCGAAAATATGATATTTACATCATCAAAAACATTTAAAATATCTTTAAATTTTGGAGAAATTAATAAACTAACATTTAGTCCTTTAAGATCATTTAAAAGACCTATTATCAAAGCTTTTGCTTCAGAAATTATCCCTGGATCCTCAATTCCTGAAGCAGTGTAATATTCAAAAACTAAAATGGATTCATCAAAAATGTCATTAGAGAGCTTCATTTTAAAAATACCATGAAAAGTTAATTATAATATCTTAATTAAAACAATTAAATACCATAATAATACTAATAATAATACTAATAATAATACTAATAATAATACTAATAATAATACTAATAATAATATTAATACTAATAATACTATTAATACTAATAATACTATTAATAATAATAGTAATATTTTTATGGAGATATTTAATACCTAATAATGATTAACTAGAATATAAAATAAATTTGTCTTTTAAATTTATATTGTCTTCTGGGAATTCAATATCATTTTTATTGTAAATTATTTGGATTAAAGCATTATTTTCTTTTTCAAAATCAGAAACAGTCGTATCTTCATTTATAACGGCTATTTTTGATGATGAATTAATCATTATATCACTTGGAGAATCTATTTTAAGTTTTCCGTTATTATAACTATTTAGAATAATATCAATTATTTGTTTTCCAGAATCCCCATCCCCATATGGATTTTTTGCTGATTTCATTTTATCTGAAAAATCTTTGTTATTTAAAATCTTATTTGCCATTTTTACAATATTTTCTGTGTTTGACCCAACTAATATATTTCCTCCTTCAGATACTGTTTCTGGACGTTCAGTATTATACCTCAAAGTTAAAGCTGGAATATTTAAAGTAATGGCTTCTTCTTGCAAACCTCCAGAATCAGTTAAAATTAATAATGACTTTGATTGAAGAAGTAAAAAATCTAAGTATCCTACTGGCTTAATTAAATGAACATTTTCAAGATTTTTTAATTTATCAAAAAGATTAAATTCTTTTAAACGATTTGCAGTTCTTGGATGAATTGGGAATATAATATTTAAATCTTTTAATTGTTCTAATGCATTAATTATATTAATTACTCTTTCTTTATTATCAACATTTTCTGCTCTGTGCATTGTTAAAGTTAAAATATTATCTAAATCTAAAAGATTTTGTAAATCTGATGAAACTGCAGATTTTAATCTTTTTTCAGCTATTTTTAAGTTTCTAAAACATGCATCTACAACAGTATTTCCAGTGATAGCTATTTTATATCTTGAAATTCCTTCAATGGCTAAGTTAATAGCCGATTGAGTAGTTGGAACGAAATATAAATTAGAACAAATATCAGCTGTTTTCCTATTAATTTCTTCAGGCATAGTATCATCAAAAGAGCGAAGTCCTGCTTCGACATGACCAACAGGAATGTGTAATTTACTTGCAACAAGAGCTCCAGCAAGAACTGCATTAGTATCTCCTTGAACAAGTAACATATCGGGTTTTTCTTCTACTAATACTTCTTCTATCCCTTCCATCATTTTTCCAGTTTGTTGTCCATGGGATCCAGAGCCAACACCAATGTTAAAATTAGGTGTTGGTAATTCCAACTCTAAAAAAAATTGATCTGACATTTCACTATCATAATGTTGACCAGTATGAATTAAAACTAGCTCAATATTCTGTGACTCTATTTCATCAATCACAGGTGACATCTTAATAATTTCTGGTCTTGTCCCAAGTACTATAGCTATTTTCATCATTTCCTCACATCCAAGGATTTATATTAGTTATTCAATTTGTATTATTTAACTAATTATATTATTATTTGAAATAAATCTATCTATTAATTATCTATTATTTTTAATATGCACATTTCTATTCATTTCTTAAGTTCCCTGTTTAGAACATTAGAATCAATTACAGCAAAGTTTTCATAAAATTTAATATACTTTAAAAGTTCATTTGTAATTTTAATAATATCTATTTCTTCTTTTTCAAATATTTTTTCTACAGAATGTTCTAAATCATCATAAGTTAAAATAGCTCCAATCCCTATTTTTACAAGTATTTCCGCTGCTTTAGATTTTTCACCTTTTGTTGAAGATAATAAAATAATATCATTTCTTTCTAATTTAAAATAGCTATTAGCATCTCGAATACCCTTTTTTGTAAATGTTTCTATGATTTTAATAGGAGTTTCTGTTTCAGAAAACATAAAATCAGAAAACAATACTTTACTGTTTAGTTTATTTTCTAAATTTAATCTAAGGTTCCTTTCTTTTAAAAATTCTTCTTGAATTGACTTTAATAACCTAATTTTAGATGCTACTTCTTTTTCTTTTAAAATATCTCTTGAAATATCATTATTTAGCTTGTTAATCTTAGAATTTAAAAAATTAACTTCAGAGTTTAACTTGTTAGTCTCAGAGTTTAACTTATTTAATTCATTATCTTTAAATTCTATAAATCCTAATAATCTTTTATTTTTATTTTCAAGATTTTTAATTAATTCATCTTTATTTTGGAGTTTATTTTTATAAATAATTAATTTATTATTTAAATAATCTAAATCATTTTCAAAATCTTGAATTAATTTATTTAAATCCAATTCTTTACTACATTTATTAAATTCATCCTTATCATCCTCAGTGCTGATTTTATTGAATGAATCAACTGTATGCAATTTATTTGTTTTATTAATCTTGAAATTATGATTTTTATTAAATAAATTCCTATTATAGCTATTTTTGTTCACTTTAAATTTTAGAGGATGATTATGAAATTTTTGAGAGTTATTTTGAATATTTTCATTAAAACAATTGTGATTATTATTATTATTATTAATATTAATATTTAAAAATGATTTTAAAGATTTGTTAATAGCTAGATTAATTGAAAAACTTTGAATTACTAAAGCTTTAGCATTATCAATTAAAAATTCCTCATCTTCAAATAACTTTCCACTTAGATTACACTTTAACCTGTTAAAATTATTCTCAAGATTGTCGAATTTAGGAGAATATTCATTAAATGCTCTAATAGCTCCGATCAATGCATTTTTTCCATTATCATTAATGAATTGTTTTTTATTTAAAAAAGAATTCAAGATTTTTTGTTTTGATGATGGTAATTTATTGTTTTGATCATCTTGGTTTTCTTGAAGTGTGAAAATAGGTGAATTTAGAGAGATTCCTAATTCTTCAACTATTTTTGGAGTTTGAGTAGAATTTACACCTATCAAAACAACATTACCATAGTCATGTATTGTATCAATGAGTTCTGAATTAGAAATTTCTTTAAAGCTATTTAGAAAAAGTAGATTTCCATTTAAATCAAGAATAGCTAATCCAACATTCAATCCATGATCATAACCTACAATTAGGTTTTTTTTAAAATTCAATTGATAATCATTCCTTAAATTAAAATTATTCAGCTGTTTATTTCATAGATAACTCAATGAAAAGCCATACTAACAGTGATAGCTGTTAAAATATAATATATTTTAAATTAATATTTATCCAATTGATAAATATCCATTAATTAATAAATTATGATATAATATCATTTACTTTAAATATATAGTATTATAGTAAATAAATAAGTTTTTATCATTTAAATTGAAAATAAGAACATAAAAATAAGATTAGGAATGAATAAAATTTAATTTTAGATTAAATAAGTATAAAAAAGATTTTTAATTGAATATTTTTTAAAATATTTTTAATATAACAGCTATTTTAATATAATTTGTACAAGTCAAAACCAAAGATGAAAATAATTAGATGAAAATAATTAAATGAAAATGATTAAGAGGCTACAACTTTCCTAAATCATCAACACTGTTTAATATATGGTTAGTTAACTCAGATTTATTTTTATAGTTTAAAATTCTTTCAATTAGTATTTTTTTAAACCTAACAACTGCATAATCATCATATTGAAAATTAATATTGTTATAAGCAATATCCATTAAAATTAGGTTTTCTGGAGCCAAAAGTTTCATATTAACAATATTATTTGGATTAAATAGTTCGTTAATATCATTCAGTTCAATCTTATGCTCAATGAAGTCTTGAAAAACTCTCATTATTTTCCTAACCATATTCCATAAAAAGCTTTCACCAAAAATATCTATTTGTAAGTTAAAATTCTCTGAGGAATTCTCTAATAACTTAATGTTAATTTTTTCTATTTTTCTCATAGGTGTTGTTATTTTTTGACTTCTTTTAGAAAAATTAGTAAAATCATGAGTTCCTTCAAATAATTTAGCTATTTTAACAATTGAATCAATATTTAAATCATCTGAAATAACATTAGAGTCATTTAAAAGAAAATATCTATATTGCCTCAATAAAGCATATCTTGGTTTAAATCCATATCTAACTGGAGCTTTAGCAAGTAATTTAATGTCATCTGGCAATTTATGATTAATCTGATTAATAATAACTTCTTTATCAGTTTGAAAGCTTATTACATTACCCAAGCTATGAACTCCCCTATCAGTTCTCCCTGCAATTGCAAATCGACTGGATTTAGAACTTTCAATTAAATCTAATTTCTTAAGTGTGGCTATTAACTCTCCTTCAACAGTTCTCAATTCAGGTTGCCTTTGAAAACCATGAAAATCATCTCCAATATACCCAACTTTTAAAGCTACTCGTTTCATGTGCAAAAACCCTTAAAAACTAATTAATCTCAAAAATTAAGTTAATATCAAATTTTTATAATATCAATACATGTGTAAATGTGAAATAGGAATTATAATAAAATATAATAAAATATGGATTGTAATAAAATACTTATAAATATTAATATATAAAATATTGTTTATATTAAACATAAGGAGCATATTAATTTTAAAATTATTATTAATTTATATAATCTTATTAAAGTTATTAATACATATGCTCCTTATTAAATTACAAATTATTATTAAATTACATAAGATTAATTCTAATTATAGAGGCATTAAAATGTCATTTCAAAAAGATAAAATGATAATAATTCCTGCAGTGGATATTAAAAATGGGAAATGTGTGCAACTTGTTCAAGGAAAACCAGGAACTGAACAAATTCAAATTGAGAATCCTGAAAAAGTTGCTAAATCGTGGGAAGACGAAGGTGCTAATGTAATCCATGTGATTGATTTAGATGGAGCTATTGATAATAAAACAAATTTAATAGCTATTAAAAAAATATTAGATGAAATTTCAGTGCCTATTCAACTTGGAGGAGGAATTAGAACAATAAAATATGCGAAAGAATTATTAAATCTAGATATTGAAAGATTAATAATTGGAACAATGGCTTTTGAAGATAAAGATATAATAGCTAAATTATCTAAAGAATATGGGTCCGAGCGAATTATGGTATCTTTAGATAGTAAAGATTCTGAAGTCGTTATAAAAGGGTGGAAAGAAAAAATAGGTAAAAAACCAGCTGAAGTGAGTTTAGAATTTGAAAAATTAGGAGCAGGTAGTATACTGTTTACTAATGTTGATGTTGAAGGACTTTTAAATGGTTTCTACACCGAACCTGTTCTAGAGCTTCTAAAAACTGTTAATATTCCAATAGTTTACTCTGGAGGAATCACAACATTGAATGATATTGAAAAACTATCAAAAACAGGAGTTCAAGGAATTGTTATAGGTTCAGCATTGTATAAAAACAAAATTAACTTTAAAGAATCTTTGAAATATCAAAATATTTTAAAATGAGTGATTAATAGTAGCTAAAAAGCTAACTAATAGCTAAACTAATAGCTAAATAGCTAAACTAATAGCTAAACTAATAGCTAAACTAATAGCTAAACTAATAGCTAAACTAATAGCTAAACAATAAATAACTAGCTAATAAAAATACTGATTAATAACTGAGAAAAATTAAATAGTGAATATTAACTATTAAATAATAATTATTGGATATTAACTAGTAGTATATACTATTAACTAATTAATATACTATTTAATTAATTGTTGATTTATATGAATAAAGAAGAAAAAATAGTCATGGCAACAGGAACATTTGATATTCTCCATCCTGGTCATGGACTTTACCTAAAAAAAGCTAAAGAATTAGGAGGAAAAAACTCTAAATTAGTAGTAGTTGTTGCTAAAGACTCAACAGTTTATAAAAAGAAAAGAGTACCAATAATTGATGAAAATCAGCGTTTAGAAATGATAAAATTATTAAAATATGTGGATGAAGCATATTTAGGTTATGAAAACAATATGTTTAAAATTGTTCATGAAATAAGCCCTGATATAATAGCTATTGGACAAGATCAAAACTATGATATCAATAAACTAAAAAACGATCTTAAATCACATGCCATTAATGCTGATGTAATTAGAGTCCAGGACTACAAAATAAGTAAATTAGATAGTTCCTGCAAAATTATAAAGAAGATTAAAGACACAAAATTTAAGAAAAATACATTCGAAGACTGCTAAAAAATTAGTTAAAATAAATTTAAAGATAAATGAGGCAAATATATGGTAGAAATAGCTATTATTGGAGCTAGTGGATACACAGGTGGAGAATTAATACGATTAATACATAATCATCCCAAAGCAGAAGTAAAAAGTATAAGTTCTCGAAAATATGAAGGCATGGATGTTAGTAAAGTACACTCTAACTTAATTGGTTCTGATTTAATTTTTGAAGATTTAAAATCAGACTCAATTGATGCAGATGTAGTATTTACAGCTACTCCCCATGGAGCTTCAATGAAAATTATTCCAAAGCTACTTGAAAATGGAGTTAAAGTTATAGACTTAAGTGGAGATTATAGATTTAGAGACATTTCTACTTATGAAAAATGGTACGGATTAACCCACACTGGAGAATTAGATGCTGTTTATGGACTTCCTGAAATCCATAGAGAAGAAATTAAAAAATCAAATTTAATAGCTAATCCAGGATGCTTTCCAACAGGAGCTATTTTAGCTACAATACCATTATCTAAAAAAAAACTAGTTGATAGAATCGTTATCGACTCAAAAACTGGAGTAAGTGGAGGAGGAGCTTCACCATCCGAAAGTTTCCATTTTCCAAATGTAAGTGATAATGTTAATCCTTACAATGTTATAAGTCATAGACACATGCCAGAAATCCAGCAGGAACTTGAAGCATTTTCTAATGTGAGAGTATCATTTACTCCCCATCTTGTTCCAGTGATTAGGGGAATACTAACTACAAGTCATAGTTTTATACGAGAAAATAATGATATTTCATCCGAAAAATTAATCAAAATATATAAAAAGCAATATAAAGATGAACCTTTTGTTAAAATTTTAGAAAATAATGAAATTCCAAAATTAAATTCAGTTCGTGGATCCAACTATGCTCACATAGGTTCTTTTGAAGTAGATGAAACTGGAAGAATAGTTATTGTATCAGCTATTGATAATTTAGTTAAAGGAGCATCAGGTCAAGCTATTCATAATATGAACTTAATCTGCGGATTTAATGAAACTGATGGATTGAATCATTATGGTTTAACCCCATAACCAAATATTAGTTATGAATATTAAATTTAAGAATTAATGAATATTACAAATTATAAAATTTTCATTAAAAATGTAAATTTATTTATATAATTACAGATATATAAATATATATAATATCTATTAAGTTAACTATTATGATAACATGTTAATTTTTAATACAATATTTATATTAATATTATTTATATTAATATAATATTTAAATATATTATTCATGAAAATATTATTAAAATTTATTAAAATTTGGATGCTGGTTTCGCAAAAAGATAAAAAAAATATTTATCTAATTTTTAAATCTTCAATTGAAAAAATAGAAATTTTGCAAAATCTTATCATAGATACCTAAATACATTTTATAGGTTAAAATGATTTTGAAAAAATTTTTTATTTTGTTTAAAATCAGAGATTTTCTTAAATTTCGAAATCAGTGTACTAAATAATGATGGTGCTTTAGTTGATTAAAAAAATGATGAATTCGTATAAGATATTAATCGCAATCCCTATTATTATAACAATATTAGCAGGAGGATTAATAGCTTTAAATGGGATTGACGAAGGAATAGAGCTTAAAGGAGGATCAATAGCTTATTTAAAAATGAATAAGCATGTTTCTTCAGATGATCTTAAAAAAAATTTAGTAGAATCCTTAAACATCAATAATGTTGAAATCATAAGTAACACAGGTAATGATGTTACCATAGAACTTGGAAGCGAATTAAATCAAACAGCACTTGAAAAAGGTCTTGCTGGCTCTGGAAAAATTGTAAGTTATAATTCAATAGGTCCTGTTTTAAGTGAAGAAGCTATGACACAAATAATATGGGCATTAGGTTTTGCATTTTTGTTTATGGGAATAACTGTATTTGCAATATTTAGAGAACCTGTTCCTGCTATTGGAATTATACTTGCAGCATTTTGTGATATTATTATAGCTGTTGGAGGAATGTCTTTATTTCATATACCTCTTTCAATTGCATCAGTTGGTGCATTGCTTATGCTCATTGGATACAGTGTAGATACAGATATTCTTCTTACAACACGCCTTTTAAGGAAAAAAGAAGGTACTGTTGAAGAAAGAACTGTGAAGGCTATGAAAACTGGTTTAACAATGTCTGCAGCAGCAATAGGTTCTATGATTGTTCTGTACATAGTAACAATATTTTTAATACCTGAAGCAGATACATTAAGTGACATAGCTGCTGTTTTAACCATAGGTCTTTTAGCAGATATAATCGCAACATGGCTTATGAACCTTGGATTTTTAAGATGGTACATAGGATCCAGATTTCAAAAACGATATAAAAAAGAAAAAGGGGGTAAATCATGAGTAAACGAAGAAAAAAAGGTGGGCTTTCTGAGTTTATCCGAGATAAACAAGTTATCTTACTTATAGTCGTTGTGATTGCAGCCATTGCAAGTATAAGTGTTCTTGGTCTGGATCAGGGTTTAGATTTAAAAGGTGGATCATTAATACAATTACAACTTGAAAAACCAGTTGATAAGGCAACCATGGATGTTGTGACTGCTGTTATTGACAAAAGACTTAATATTTATGGAGTTCAAGATGTTAAAGTTAGATCTAGTGGTGATCAGCTTGTAGTTGTCGAAATGGCAGGTGTGACCCCATCAGAGGTCGAAAAATTAATTGGAAATCCTGGTAAATTTGAAGCTAAAATTAATAATGAAACTGTACTAACGGGTGTAAGTGTTGCAAGTGTTGATACTGCAGAGATTACTGATACAAGTTGGCAAGTCCCTTTTAAATTAACAACACAAGGAGCTAAAGACTTTGCAAAAGCTGTAGAAGGAAAAGCAAATGAAAAAGTTTATATGTACCTTGATGGTAAATTAATTGACAATAATCCTCCGTCTCTTGCCCCAGAGCTTGCAAGTGGTGAACCAACTACAGATTTAAGTGTTTCTGGTGGTGGAGATAGCTATGATGAGGCTAAAAATCAGTCCCAACAAGTATACACAGTTTTAAAAACAGGGTCATTACCTGTAAAAATAAAAGTCATTGGTGCCAGCACAGTTTCAGCAGAGTTAGGTCAAGAATTCCTTAAAGGTGCATTAATTGCAGGAATAGCTGCATTAATCATTATATCTTTAGTTGTATTCATTAGATACAAAAAACCAATACTTGTTATTCCTATTGTGATTACAAGTGTTTCAGAAGTTTTAGTTGTTATGGGAATAGCATCTGTTATAAACTGGAATATAGATCTTTCAGCTATTGTAGGACTTATTGCATCCCTTGGAACAGGAGTAGACGATCAGATCATTATTACTGATGAAGTATTAGATGATAAAAAAGAAGGAAAAAGAAGAAGAATAAGAACAAAAATGAGTGTTAAAAATGCACTATTTATTGTTTTCGCTTCAGCTGGAACATTGATTGCTGCAATGCTTCCACTTGCTTATGTAGGTTTTGCAAGAGGATCAAGTGGTATTGGAACATTAGCAGGTTTCGCATTTACAACCATTATTGGAGTACTTGTTGGAGTATTCATTACAAGACCAGTATATGCAAAATTCGTGGAACTATTTATAAAATAATAAAATAAATTTTTAATTTTTTTATTTTTGAAATGATTAGTTTTAATAAACAAGAATATTATAATAATTTCATATAAAATTATAAGAGTTTAAAGTTATGAAAAAGTTTAAATAAACATTATAATAAAAAGTAACATATGTCTAAGCCTGAGCTTAAAGTAAAACCAATCAAAAATGGTACTGTTATTGACCATATAACATCTAACAAATCATTATATGTTCTTAAGATATTAAACCTCCCCAATGAAGATACAAATTTATCCCTAGCTATGAATGTTCCATCTAAAATAGCAGGTTCTAAAAAAGACATAGTTAAAATAGAAAACAGAGAATTGGAAACAAAAGAACTTAAACAAGTAGCACTAATAGCACCTAAAGCCACAATAAACATTGTAAGGGATTATAAAATAATCGCCAAAGATAAAATAAAATTTATGAGTGAATTGGACTCCATATTAAAATGTACTAATCCAAATTGCATTAGTAATGCAGATGAACCAATAGAATCTAAATTTCACTTGATTAAGAAATCACCTATATTACTTAGATGCCATTATTGTGAAAGACTAATTAATGAAAAAGACATTGATCAACAATTTAGTTAACCTATATCTGGCATATAGATTAATATTATTAGATTACTTTTAAAATTATTTTTTTATAAAAATATTATCGATACCAATTAACTAATAATTTTAAAATAGTTTATTGTGTTTAAAGTAATTGTATTTAAAGTAGTTTATTGTGTTTAAAGTAATTGTATTTAAAGTAGTTTATTGTATTTTAAAAATCCATTCATTTGGCGAAGCGATAAAGCAGTTGCTTTTTTATTAATTGTACCATGAGGAATCTTTACCTCACATGTAACTGCAGGTATTCCCCTAACACTTAAGTTATCCTCTAATGCACCAGGATATGAAACTGCAGCATATTTTTCATTTTTATAAGGCATATTTACTATTTTAGCTATTCCTTTAGCCATATTAGCACTGCTTAAATTTGGTATTTTAGTACCCAATATTATGTTTCTTCCAGGAACACCACCTGGCTGCGTACAGTGAAAATCTCCTACAGCAACAACTTTATAATTCTTAGCTAAGTTAATAATTTTGTTTGTAACAGTATTTTTCTCATTAGCCACACTATTAAGATTTTTACCTTTATAAAAGCGTGAATTGTGGGCAGTTACCCATGGTGCTGTAAATGGAATTATATATATAGTTCCTTTAACATATTTTTTCTTTTCTAATGTTTGAATGAGTTTTAGTGCAGCTATTTGAGACGCTATTTCATTTCCATGAACTCCTGCTACAATAAAAACTTTTTTACCACTGCCATTTCCAAACCGTACAATTGGAGTTCCATATTTAGCATCTTTCACAACTTTATTTACAAGCTTAGATTTAGGAATAGATTTTTTAATTGCATAATTTTTTTTAACATCACCACCTGTTTTCCATTTTAAAGTAGTTATTTTTGGGACATTTTTAATAAGTGTAGTAATGTTTGTTGTTTCTGTGGTTCCAGCTGCAGAAACACCATGAAATGAAACCATAAAAACAGACAAAATTAAAATAGCTATTAAAATTTTCTTAAATTTATTATTTAAGATAAATATCATCTCCTATTATACTTAATTAATTAACATTTCAAATTAAAATAAAAAAAATAAAAAAAATAGTATATCATTATATGAAATTATTAATTAATATAGTTTAATAAAAAATAATTTTAATAATAGCTAATAATATATCAATAGCTATTATTAAGACAGGAATTAACTATTATTTTCGATTAAATATTTAGATAATCTTTTAGATAATGCTAAAATAGCAATAATTGGAGGTGCTCCAGGTGCTTTTGGAATAACACTTGCATCTGAAAGATATAGTCCTTTAATTTCGCTTTCAAGATTAGTGTCAACAATTTCACCAATAGCTGCAGTGCCTCCAGGGTGTGCTGCTCTTAAATGGGTAGATGTAATGGTTTTAGGATCAACTCCTGCATTAACTAAAATTGCACCTGCTGTAGCTGCACCTTCTGCAATGAATCTAACATCTTTAATAGTATTTTGTTTGAAAACCTTACCATCAACGATTTTTCCTTCAGAATCATCTGGAACTTTCACCATTATGCTTAAAATGTCTTCTTTCTTTATAGCATCTCCCTCAGTATTTTCATCAATAAACATTGAATAATGGGGTGCAAGAACAAAATTTCGCCCTTTAACAAGAGCATTCATTGTTACTTCACTATTGAAGTTAATATCTTTTATAGCTCCTCCAACACTGACAAATGGATCTACAAATAATTTTTCACCTGCTTTAATACCTATATTTTGAAGCAAAATAGCTGAATTAATCGCCCCAGCAGCTAAAACCACTTTATCAGAGTACAATTCACTTTCACCTTTAATATTTCCAGATTCATCATAAGATTTAACTTTAACACCAGTAACAGCACTATCTTTAATTATTAAGTCCACAACTTCAGTATTGTCAATTAATTCAGCACCATTTTCAATAGCTATCTTAACAAAATCTTGTGATGTCCATTTAGCATTAGATGGGCAACCCCATGCACATTTACCGCAAATAACACAATCTTCTTCCCTTATAAATTTAGGCATTTTAATAACATCAAGCCCTATTGCTTTTGCAGCTTCTATGAATTTTTTGGTACCCTCTCCAAAATGTGAGTCATCTAATTGGTGAACATCAAGTAATTCTTCAACTTCATCCAATTCCTTAGATATATCTACACCATATTCCTTCAATTCATCTTCAAGAAGTCTAACTGCATTTCCAGCCGCAACAACACTTGATCCCCCAACACAAGTTGTTCTTAAAAGATCAATTCCTTCATCAGACTCATCATAATATTTTGATGCGTCTCCAGTATCACAAAAAGGTCCTTTTTCAACAATAGTAACTGGAATATTAGCTTTTGCAAGTTCCATACCAAGTATAGCTCCACCTACTCCAGATCCAACAATTAATACCATAAAATCACCTAATATTTTTTTGAATTAATTTTCAACTTAATAATATAATTAAAATTATAAATAAATTGAATTAAATATTTAATTATAACTCCTTAATAATAATGAGGATTATAATCAATATAACAATTGTTTTATAACTATTGTTATATAAACTTAATTAAAATACAAAATTAAAGGACATGACTAAATCAATTATTTAATTCAGATAATACTGAAAAAGTAGATAGTAATAATAAAAAATATACAATTACCAATCCAAAACATTGAGGCAAATAATAATTAAAATAAGAATAAGAATTACAATAATGGACTACTAGATAAAACAATGATATAGATAAAAGAACACAACTAATAAATGAAAAAAATAAGCTTAAAATAAAATGTAAATAATAAAAATATAATAGATAAAATCTACTCTGCATCCATCATTTCGCCGTAGGTTATTTCGATTTCGCATCCTTTAGGACCACAACAAAAATGTTGCAAATCTAATTCAATCATCATGATTTTAACCTCCATTAATTAAGTTAATTATAATTATAAATATATACAAATCTTAATATCTTAATAAGTTATATATTAATGAGGATTCGTATTTAATAATTTTCTTTTTATATGTATTATTTTTTTTCTTTGGTATTTTTATTTATGTTTGATTGTTTATATATTTTTTTATGAGTTTTAATAGTAGTATTCGTAAGTGTTTTAGGTTTGTGTTGAAGAAGTTGAATGTTTGGGAGAGTAGTGGTAAGTTTAGTGTTGATTTTGATTATTTGAGGTCTGTTGTTCGTGGGGATTTTAGTGATTTGTGGAAGGAAGGTCTTAATTTTAATATTAATAGTCCTTTTAATAAAGAGCTTTTGTGTTGTGATTTGGAAAGAATGGTTCGCGCATTAGATGATGGAGAAAGTGTGAATCATTTTAAGACTCTTTTTCTTCTTAACTCTATGAATAATGAAAATGAAGAGTTGTTAGA
>NZ_LWMT01000242.1 GCF_001639265.1 Methanobrevibacter filiformis | reverse complement strand
TTTTAGATTCAGGATATTTCTCTAACGAAAACTTAGAAACAGCAGATAAAAATGACATAAATGCACTAATAATGCCCAAAGGAATCTCAAAACAACTTAATGACATTTACAGAGTGAACAATGGACTTAAAAAAGCCCCATGTATTGAAGAATTGGAAAAAATAAGTAAAAAATATTTTGAAAAAGGAAATAACAAAATCACATGTTTAAATGGTGAAATATTACCATTAGAGAACATTAAAGAGATAAACAGTAAATATAATCGTCAACATAACTCTAATCCAAAATACATGGAAAGATCATATAATTACTATTGCTTGTCCCATTCATCATGCCCATTTAAGGAAAAATGTTCGTGTGGTGATGGTGTAACTCCTATAAACTACAGAATCACCACACTTAAACATGAAATGATTAATAAAATGACTCAAAAACGCTATTTAACTATTTATGCTGAAAGGTTCCAAACTGAAGGCATAAATGGTTATCTTAAGCGCAGTAATGGTGTTTTAATGCTTTTAGGCTCCAATAAAGTAGCTGCAACTAATGAAATAAACATCAGAAATGCAATATACAATACAATACGAACAAGAAATCTAAAAGACACAATATACTAGAAAAAACATAAATAAACATAGTATAAAACCATACATGTCTAAATAAGTATCTCTTAGTCAGTATGCCATTTATCAAAACATAATTCATACAAAAGCACTAATTTATTAATACAAATTTCATAATAAATGCACAAAAACTTAATAAAAAAAAGATTATTAAAGTCATTAATGCATAAAATCATATTTCAACACAAAGATTAATAAACTTTACTAGAAAACAAACAACAAACATAACCCACTTAAAACCCAATAAACTAAATAATAATCCTTATTTTAACTTAATATTACTTCATCATCACAATATAAACCAATAAATATCAATTAACTAATCAATGAATTATGGAAGATCTCCTATATAAGTTATAATTAGTAATATTTATTAATTATTTTAGGATTATCTAAATATTTTCATTAGTATTTATAAAGTGGTTATGTTATGGAAAATGCACCTTCATTAATAATTAAATCAAATAGAACAACATTATTTGTCGCTGCTAAAAATGGGGATAATTATGCTGAACATGATATTCAGGTAAAGTTTGTATTAGGGTACTACTGGAATAAAGGTCTTCCAGTTGTTGAAAAATTTATAGAACTTATAGAATCAGTTATAAAAAGAGCAGTTAGTCAAGTTTTCTCACATGATGTTTTAGCGATTGAATATGATATTTCAACTAATGATTCATTGGAAGACTCATCATCAGTTAATATTTATTTAAAAAGCCTTAAAGCAGATAATATAGAGTTTAAGATCGTTGGAGAGGTTATTGCACTTGGTGGAATCGACAATAGAAATACTATTAGTAAAATAACTAGTTTTAGGCGAAAGATTAATGAATCCATTAAAAAGGAAATTTAATAAACAATTTTAGCAAACTTAACAAACAACTTAATAATAACTTAAAATTATTAATTTACTTATTAATTTAGCATTTAGTTCATATATCTCTTCTAATAAGAGGTAATACTTTTATTAGTGTTTCTTGAGCATCTTTTTTATCTTCAATTTTCCTGGCAACTATTTTACCATTTTTAAACAAGGTTATGTTCTTTTCATCAATTTCTAACATAGCTACTCCCATTTTATCTGAACATTTCACGGTTCCAACTTTTTCTAGCTCTTTACATGTTGAAGATATATCTATGGTATATGGAAGTTCATTTTCAAACATTATTTTATTTGCTTCATCTTTACAAGGCTTATAAATGACAATGTCCTGTTGCTTTGAAAATTTGGATTCTATGTTTAAATATACATTTTTAAATCCAATAGATTTAAGTTCACTTACAATTAGATTTAAGGTGTTTTTATTAAGTAATGATTCAATATTATCTATTTCAATATGTGCATTGTCATTATAATCTCTAATTCTTACAATATCTGATTTTGTAATACTTTTTAAGAGATTTTCCCCGTACTTTATCCTATTTAATTTTTTTGAAGTTAATGTTGTATTGTTTTTTATCCTGGTAGCTAAACATGATGTTGATTTTAAATAATTGATATTATTATTGTGTAAATATTCAATAACTTCATTTTTTTCTATTCCTGCAATAACAAGAGGACTTAAAATGTTATTTTCATAATTTACCATTATTCCTGGACGATCTTCAAGTAAATCACTAATATTGGTACCATCAATTATGGCATCATATCCTTTTTCAATAGCTATTTCTTTAATTTTAGAATACATTAAATTTCTACAAATAAAACATCTCTTAGAAGAATTTTCTTTGAATTTTTTGTTTTCTAAGTAGTTTTGGGAAATAGTTATTTGTTCAATGCCGATTTCTTTAGCTATTTTTGAGCTGTCCTTTAAAAAATTAGATGGCATTAATCCATTGTCTATTGTAATAGCTACTGTGTCTTTTGAGACTTTTTTAGATAAATAAGCTATTAATGTACTATCTGCACCTCCAGAAAAAGCCACAATGATTTTTTTGTTTTTAATTACACTTTTTACTTTTTCTATTTTTTCATCAAGACTCATTCTTAACACTTAACTGTTGTTTTTATTCATTTAATGTTTTATATTTCTTTATAGTTCTTTAATGTATTTTAATAAATCTATTGCATCTTGTTGTTTAATATCAATAGCTATTTTTAAAAATTCTTTAAATTTGTCTTTTGTTTCATCAGATATCTTAGATTTAGATAGTATTTTAGGGTATGTTCTTAGAGGATAGTAAATACTTTTGCTTGCTTTTAATATTTCTTTTTTATCCTCTGAATTTATAATATTTTGTTTTTCTGCTGTATTTAAGTTGTATTCTACATTAATTAATGCTTCACTAACTGGTGTGTAATCATCTGAAGTAAATGTAAGTGAAACATCATCATCTGATTCTATTTCTCCTTCTGCATACTGTTTATACACATAACCGATCCCTTTCATCCCTAAACTGTCTAATTCTGATGCTCTAAGGGCTCCCATACTACTGCCTCCAACAACAGTTATTCCTTTTTCAATGGCTTTTAGTATTTCTTTGTGTGAAACTGCTGGGCTTTGGTGAAAAACACCATCAATGATTCCAATTATATCTGGTGATTCATCAATGGATTTTAATACATCATTTCTTTTAACTGGGGGTCGGTAATCAGCTTTTAATATTTCTTCTGCTTTGTTTAGTGGAAGTGAAGGTCCTAAATATATTATTATTTTTTTCATATGATTCACATAGATTAGTAGATAATATATGTATTATTTAGGAGTTGCTTTATAATTTAAAGCTCTCATTCCGATTCTTTCAGGGTCAACAGAATAAATTTCTGCTTTTGGAATAACTACTCTTACAACTGGAACTTCAATTTCTTTTCTAGTTAAATCAACAAATAATACTTTATTTAAACCTGCATTTTCTAATTTTTTAATAGCTGTTTCAATATCTTTTTTTAATGAATTTGATGAATAATTTTGAATGTTTTCAATAGCTATTTTATTTTCATAATCTTTAAAATAATGTTTATTCATCCGTTTCATTCGTTCATACCCTGCTTTTCGCATGAAATCTGCTCTTACAGTGTCTTCACGAGTTCCATGAATTTGAGTAACTCTACTTTGAGCAACTTCAGTCAATGCTCTTAAAATAGCTATTTCTGGATTTAAATGGGTTCCAACACCTAATGTTAAAAGTGCAGGGTCTTTTGAAATAGTATCATCAGCTACAGCAATAATAGTTGGAATATCAGTGTCTACTGTTATGTTGATAAGTTTAATAGCTATTTTTTCATTTTCAAATTTAGAGATTATATTTTGAATAATTTCATTTTCAATTGTTTCTTTTAAAATTTCAGTTCCTATATTTTTATTTAGCTCAAATATGCTCCATGCATCTCTTTCAACAACTTCAAAGATCCCATGAAGAACTGACTCTTCTAAAACATTTCCTGATGCAAGACCATTTGTATTAGACTTGAATAATTGCTGATTTTGGTAAATTGGATCATATGGATGGAAAACAGTGTTATTTGGAATATAAAATGATTCACCACTAGTTATATCTTTTGATATGATCCATTCAAGTGGTTTATCTTCTTTAAAATTATTTTTTGGAATAATTAAGTCTTTAGGATTTATAGTATTGCTTAATTCATTTAAATTAGCTATTTTAATATTATATTTCTCTTTATCCTCTTCTTGTTGTTCACTACTATATCTTTCAAATCCTTCCATTAAAGCTGAAGCTTTTGCTTGTTCAGTTGTTGCTCCTTTTCCAGCATATACACTAACTCCTCCTTCTTTAGCAGTAGGTCTAATAGCTGTGTAAACTGGGACTCCAACTCTATCTAAATGTGTTATTTCACCTATTCTTGTGATTCCAGCTATTTTTCTTTTACCTTCAAAGTTTTTTAAAGTATCTTTTGGACTTATAGCTCGATGAGTACAGTCGAAATATTTTATAGGAATATCTGAAAACATTTAATCTCACATTTAATTATATAAATTAAAGACCTATAAAAGAAATATAAGTCATTATTCCAGCTATTGCTATAGTTATTAACCATATAACAGGGTTCCATCTTATTATTTTAGCTCCATCTAATACACTAAATGGTACTAAGTTGAATAATGCTAAAAATGCATTTATTCCAAATCCTAGATTACAAATGGTATAAGCTAACTGGATTGTTTCAAATGTAGTTCCTGAAATAGCCATACCTGCTAAGGTACTAGATCCTACAAAGAATAATAATGCTAAAATTATATTTGTTACAGGTCCTGATAGTGAAATAATACCATTTTCCTTATCACTCATATATTCTCCGTTTATATAAACTGCTCCAGGAGCTGCAAATATAAATCCAAACATTGGACTTATGAGAGCTATGACTAAACCAGGAAACCACATTCTGAACTCTGCCCAGTAGCCATAATGAATAGCTGTGAATTTATGAGCTAATTCGTGAAGTATAAACCCTAAACCTACTCCCACCATCACCATAGGGAGTATTGTAGGGAGGAATTCAGCATTAATTTCTCCACTATTTCTTGCATAAAGTA
The DNA here is from genome assembly GCF_001639265.1 of Methanobrevibacter filiformis. Lineage (GTDB taxonomy): Archaea > Methanobacteriota > Methanobacteria > Methanobacteriales > Methanobacteriaceae > Methanacia > Methanacia filiformis. Next base: position 12,518 of record NZ_LWMT01000242.1, on the reverse strand, counting down.
TGGAAAATGCTACTGAAATAACAATAAATGAAATAATAAGATCTCTTATTTCTCGAGAAGTAACTTTAAACATGTTTATAAATTATGTCCTTGAGGTTTATATATTTTTTTAATTTTTATGGATATTAATTTTTTTAGTTAATTGTTGTTTTAATGGTTAGTATTATTTTTTAGCTAATTTGTATTATTTTTATTTTAGATTTTTGAATTATTCATAAGTTAAAACGATAAATATTAATATTAACAGTTTCTTAAATACTTTTTACACTAATTAAATTACATTACTACCTCAATATAATTATATTAATCGATTAACTATTTTTTATTAATATAATTTAATATTAAATACATAATAGGTTAGCTAATAATTTAAATACTCATATATTATTAAATTTTAGTTAGTTTTAATTATTACTTTTAGTTTAATAACAATGGAGATTATTTTTTCATGATTGCTGAAATATTATCAAAAGAGCTTAATATTCAAACTTGGCAAAGTAATGCCACTATTGATTTAATTGATCAAGGAAATACTATTCCTTTTATAGCTAGATATCGTAAAGAAGTTACAGGTTCATTGGATGATGAAATACTTAGAAAATTTAATGATAGGTTACATTATTTGCGGAATTTAGAAGAAAAGAAAAAACAAGTCATTGAAAGTATATATGAGCAAGGGAAATTAACTGATGAGTTAAAGGATAAAATTCTAAATGCAGATACCTTGGTTCTTGTGGATGATATTTACCGCCCATTTAAACCTAAAAAGAGAACAAGGGCAACAATAGCTAAGGAAAAAGGTTTGGAACCTCTTGCAGATATAATACTTCTTCAAAACACAAAAATTCCTGTGGAGGAGATTGCTCATGACTTTTTATCTGATGATGTTGAAACTGTTGAGGATGCGATTTCTGGTGCTCAAGATATTATAGCTGAAATAATAGCTGATAATGCTGATTTTAGAAGACTTATCCGTAAAATAACTTTTGATGAAGGGGAACTTCTGGTAAGTGCTCGTGATAAAGAATTATCCTCAGAATATGAAATGTACTATGAATATTCTGAATCTGTATCAAAAATACCTAATCATAGAGTTTTAGCTATTAATAGAGGAAGTAGTGATAAAGAAAAGATTTTGAAACTAAAAATTTCCGCTCCAATTGAGGAAATAATTGAATATTTAAATCGAAAAATGTTAATTGATCATAGTGATGATTTTAAATGTGAATATAATTTATTCACAAAAGATATTATTGAAACATCTGTGTTAGATGCTTATAAAAGATTAATAGCTCCAGCTATTGAAAGAGAGATTAAGAAATATTTAACAGAAAAAGCAGAAGATAGCTCAATTAAGGTTTTTTCTAAAAATCTAGAACAATTATTAATGCAAGCTCCAATAGTTGGTAAAACAGTATTAGGATGGGATCCAGCATTTAGAACTGGATGTAAACTTTCAGTAGTTAATGAAGTAGGTAAAGTTTTAGATACTAAGGTGGTTTTTCCAACTGAACCTCAAAATAAAGTTCAAGAAACTAAGAAAATTGTTAAAGAACTTATTTATAAATATAATATTGATATAATAGCTATTGGTAATGGTACTGCTTCAAGAGAGTCTGAACAGATTGTTGCAGATATTATAGCGGGCTCTGATGTTAAATATGCTATTGTTAATGAAGCAGGCGCTTCTGTTTATTCTGCAAGTAAAATTGCAACAGAGGAATTTCCAGATTTTGATACTGGTCAAAGAAGTGCAACATCAATAGCTAGGCGTTTACAAGATCCTTTAGCAGAATTAGTTAAAATCGATCCGAAATCAATCGGTGTTGGTCAATATCAACATGATATGAATAATACAAAGCTTAATGACTCTTTAAAAACTGTAGTTGAAAAATCAGTAAACAATGTAGGGGTTGATTTAAATACTGCTTCTGTTCCACTTCTTAGCTATGTTGCAGGGATTTCCAAGGGAGTAGCTAAAAATATAGTCTTATATAGAGATGATAATAATGGATTTATCAACAGAAAAGAACTTCTTAAAGTATCTAAGCTTGGTCCAAAAACATTTGAACAATGTGCAGGATTCATGAAAGTTATTGGGTCAGATAATCCACTAGACATGACAACAGTTCATCCAGAATCATATGATGCAACATTGGCTCTTCTTAAAAAATTAGAATATAATTTAGAGGATATTGGTAAAATTAATCTTAAATTTGATGATTTTAAAGGTGATTTGGACTTAGAAGAACTTTCTAAAACATTAAATATTGGAGTAATAACATTAAGAGATATTATAACTGAACTTAAAAAACCAGGTAGGGATCCAAGGGATGAGATGCCTCAACCAGTACTTAGAACCGATACTTTAGAAATTGAAGACCTTGAGGAAGGTATGGTTCTTGAAGGAGTAGTTAGAAATGTTATAGATTTCGGAGCATTTGTAGATATTGGTGTTCACCAAGATGGATTGGTTCACATATCTCAACTTGTAGAAAATAAGTTTGTAAGGCATCCTTTGGATGTTGTAAGTGTTGGTGATATTGTAGAAGTTAAAATACTTGAAGTTGATATTCAAAGAAGGAGAATACAGCTTTCTATGATAATTTAATCTTTTTCAAGATATTATTAATTTAACTATCATATATACAGTATTAATTAAAGGTGATGAGGTTCACCTATTTAACTGCCAACTTTTTAAAAGTGGCTGATGACCTATATAAATACAAAACTAATCATTTTCTGATTATTTTTTACTTGTTTTAATCTATTTATTATTCAATACAAAATTTTAATAAATAGCCTAAACATATTTATTTTATAACTCATTAGTGGCATGACAATTCAATATTATGGTTTTAAACATTTCGTTATCTTTTTAATTAAGCTTTAATTTTCTTTATTTTAGCTGTGTGGTATGAAATTAATAATATATAAACATTTAAAATTAAATAGTCATGACATTAGTTTATAAAATTAGTTTTAATTAATTTAGTATTGTAATTATTTAATTTGGTTATAATTAATTTAATATTATATGAATTAACATTTTTTTATTTATTATTTTTAGTCTGTATGTAATATTTTAATTTTTATTCATTGATGAACAGGTAATCATTATGTTGTATTTAGTAGGATTAGGATTGTTTGATGAAAAAGATATTTCAATTAAGGGTTTAGAAACTTTAAAAAAAGCTGATTTGATTTATGCAGAGTTTTTTACATCTAATTTATTTGGATCAAGTTTAAAGACCATTGAAAGGTTAATCGGAAAAGAAATCATTGTTTTAAATAGAGAAGAAGTTGAAGAGGAAAATATCTTTTTTAAAGAGGCTAAACATAAAAATGTTGCCTTAATCACTGGAGGTGATCCTTTAATAGCTACAACTCATAGTGATTTTTTAGTTGAAGCTAAAAATAAGGGAATAAATACTAGCATTATTCATGGTTCATCTATTTTATCTTCTGCTCCAGGAATTTCAGGGCTTCAGGCTTATAAATTTGGGAAAGTAACAACGATTCCTTTTCCAGATGAAAATTTCTTTCCACACTCTCCATATTTAGCTATTGAAGAAAATCTTAAAAATAATGCACATACATTAGTTCTTTTGGATATTCAAGCACATAAAAATAGGTATATGAGTGTTAATCAAGGGCTTGAGTATTTAATTAAGGTTAAAGAAGAACTTATTGGTACTGGTCAAGATGTTTCTATTGATGAAAATACATTGGCTATTGGAATAGCCAGAGTTGGATCAAGTGATGTTATTGTAAAGGCAGATAAAATAGATAATTTGCTTAATTTTGATTTTGGAAGTCCTCTACATTGCATAGTAATTCCATCTAAACTTCATATTGTTGAAGCAGAGTATTTAATAGCTATTGCTGGAGCAGACAATGGGATTTTACAAGAATACTATTAAATAGAATTATTAATACTTGATTTAATATTAATACATTCTTTTATTAACCTTAAACATTTTAATATTTAACTGTAATGTGTATAAATTAAAATAAGTATTATATATAATTATTTATAAAATAAAAATATTCATAAAATATTTAAAATTAAGAATATCTCTTAAAACATAACTATTACTTATTTTTCTTTATTTGGTGTTAGTATGGGAAAAAATAATGATTTATATGACTTTGATACAAGTTGTCCAGAATGTGGAAGTAAAACTATGAAAAAAACAATAGGACTTTGTAATTTTACTGTTTGCACTAACTTCTTTAGTTGTAGCTATTCAAATATTGATGAAATGAAATCAATGATTGAAAATCCAAGTGAAGAACGTGTTAATATGGAAAAAGAATGGTATAATCAAAGATTAAACATATTTAAGGCAAGAGAAAAAAGAAGATTAAAAGAGGATTTTATTGCAAAAGAAATGGAAAAATTAAAAGTTAAAGAAATGGATGATAAAGAATTGGATGATAAAGAAAATGATGATAAAGAATTGGATGATTAAGAAATAGATAATGATTATAAAATTTGTTTGATTTTAAGAATAAATATATAGTTTATTCTTCAAATCTATAACCTGTTTCTTCGTGGATATGAGTATCTAGACCTTCTACTTCTACTTTATCAGTTACTCTCAGCCCTATGGTTATATCAATGACTTTAGCTATTATCCAAGTCACGACAAACGCAAAAATTATTGTTGCTACTGTTGCAATTAGTTGTATTAGCAGTTGTGAAGGGTTACCATAAAGAAGTCCTGCTGTTCCTCCAACTGCTGAAACTGCAAATATCCCTGTAGCTATTGTTCCCCAAATACCTGAAATTCCGTGGAGTCCAAATACATCTAATGCATCATCATAACCAAATTTTGGTTTAATATATGTAACTGCTATATATGACACTATTGAAGCAACTATACCAATAGCTATCGCTCCACTTGGATCTACAAATCCTGCTGCAGGAGTTATTGCGACAAGGGCAGCTATCGCTCCAGACATTGCACCCAGAACCGTTGGTTTTCCATCTATTATGGTGTCTAGAATTATCCATACTACAAGACCAGCTGCTGCTGCAGTGTTACTTACAAGAAGTGCTGAACCTGCAAGACCATTAGCTGCAAGTGCAGATCCTCCATTGAACCCCATCCATCCAAACCATAAGAATCCTGCTCCAAGAACAGAATATCCTAAGTTATGTGGGAGAAGTCGTTGATCTTTTCGATTTCCAATGATAAATACTATTGCCAGTGCAGACATACCCGAACAAATTTCAACCACGGTTCCTCCTGCGAAATCAAGAATTCCTAATTGCATTAACCATCCTCCACCCCATGTCCAGTGCACAATTGGCACATAAACAAGTGTAAGCCATGCTACAATAAACACAATCCAGGATGAAAATTTAATTCTTCCAATCACTGCTCCAGATATAAGGGCTGCTGTTAATCCTGCAAATGTTAATTGGAATGCTATAAATACATATGTTGGAATTGTACCAGTTAGTGCATTTATATCAATTCCACTTAACATTAAATGATTTGGAAATCCAATTATTCCATTAATCGTTGGACCAAATGCAAGTTGATATCCATAACAAATCCAGATAAGACTAGCTATTGAAAATGCTATTAATGTTAAAAACATTGTATTTAATACATTTTTTCTTTTGGATAACCCTCCATAAAAAAATGCAATACCTGGAATACTCATTAAAAGAACCATTATTGTTGAAACAAGTACCCATCCTGTGTCTCCTGCACTTAATAAATCTACCATAAAAAATCTTCCTTAAATTTATAGATAATATATAGATTTCTACATATCAATTAATTTGATATATAATTAATTATTAGATGATAAATTAATTATTAAATTCATTATTAGCAGTTAAATGTTTAACTACATTTTATTAGTTAACTAATCTATAGTTTGCTAATTAATTTATAATTTAAAAATTTAATTAATCGGAAGCTGGAAACCTTATGCCAGCAAATTAAGATTTAGTATTATGGTATATAAATTTTATCTTTTAAATTTCAGCAAAAAACATGTAAAAATTGTAAAAATAGTAAAATATAAGTTAAAGTCTAAGAAAGCAATGATATATTATTTTTTAACATTTCTGATACTTTAATATTAATTTTAGGGTTGTTATTATATTGGGTTTTTAAGTAAAAGTGAGAGAAATATTAATATAATATAAAAATTGCTGACTTAGGGGAACATATATGGTTTCATGAAATAATAATTGCCCATTTTTCATGAAGTTTTTTTTATAATATGTTAATAACTGATTGTATTCTCAATGCTATTTAATTAATTGATAATTAATTGAGTCATCTATCAACTATTAAAGATATGAATACTATTTCATATCGTAATTAATGTATTAATAAAGTTATTAATATACTTTTTGGTTTGAATATTATAAAAACAGAAAATATATATTTCAAAAATACGAATAAATAAGAATAAATGAGTTTATTTATATAATTCTTTTTATTAACGTATATATTATTTTATTACTTATTAACTATTTAATGTAAAAAGGTTATTTATTATTTCTTTAATGTTATTGTTGAAATCTCCTTTCCATTTAATACATATTTTATCGTTTTTTACTTTGAAAAATCCTGTCGAATATCCATCATTTCCTTTAAATATTTTTATTTCCTTTTTATTTATCTCTATAATTTGAATTGAATTAGTATCATTATTCATATGCTCTTTAAGTTCCTTGTTCCAGTTACTTGAGTTTTCTTTTGATTGGAATATGTAAATAAAGAAATCTCCATTTTGTGACTGATAACAATTTCCTGTGAATTTACCATTGACTGTGTTTCCACTTATTAATGTTCCCATAGCATATTTTGGAGGTAGTTTAAACTTAACTCCTACTAATTCTTTTGTTTCCCAGCTTGCACTGTCTACTGTTGCATTATCATCAATTGTTCCAGTTAAAACTAAAATAACTCCAATTACAATTATAACTACAACTGATATAATGCATAAATAAAATTTTTTGTTCATTTTATCGCTTTAATAAGATTTTAATTAGTTTAATTCTTTAAAATTCTGATTAGTTAATATAATTCTGTATATTTTTGAAGATAATCTTGATATTTTTTATCTAATAATTTCAATGTAGAAACATTTTGAGGACTTGTAAGTGATCTTTCTTCTACTAAATTTCGAAGTGTTCCATTTTTCATATGTTCTCTCACTTCTCTTAAAACGAAATCTAGTGTGTTTTCATTAGAAATTTTTAATTCTTTATAGCTTAAATCATATATTTTATATTCATTCAAATCATAATTCTTCGTGGCTGTCATTAAAACATTTAAATGAGCATAATATTCAGCAGATTTGTTTAAAAATCCATCAATTCCCATATAGCATAGTAATGGTATAAATGATGGTTCGGCAAATGGAAATATTAAATAGTTATTAGGACTAATGTTTTGACGTAAATTAATTACAATATCTACCAAATCTTTAGGATGAAGAAGTAAATCATCTCCATTAGCTATTAAAAAACCATTGTATCCTATTTTCTCTAGTTCCTTTGCAGATTCTACTCTTAAATCTAGATACTTCCCTCCTTGTATGACTCCAATTTCTCTAACATCATCTTTAGCCTTTTTTATTGTACTTCTAACACTCCAAGTAGCTATTTCTTTTTGAATATCGTAAGGCGCAGGTTCGTCTTTAGCTATTTCAGAGGATGTAATTAAAGCTATGTTAGGTGTTTCTATATCTTCAAGCTTTCCAAGCCTTCCAGGACCATTATGAATTTTTATTTCAAATTTTTTCATTTAAATTCCTTTTTTATCATATTAATTTAATATAAGTTTTATAATTCTTTCTATTAAGTTTTATAGATAAATATTTTATGGATTAATTAATAGTTTATGCAGATACACTTTTTCTAATAACTTTTGTGGTGTCTAAAAGGTTACACAAACTTAAATTTTAGTAATATTTATATACTATCTTTTCAAATTTAATAATAAGAAACTAATTATGTACTATTGTTTTTATGTATTATTTAGTTTGTTTATTAGTTTCTTAAGGTGTGTTTTTAATGTCTTGGTTTAAGCGTCTAAAAGCTCTATTTAATGGAGTTAAAAATGATGTAAATTCTGATGAAGGTATGGTAGATAATATTACAAAGCAGAATGATGTGCTATCTAAAAAACCAACATCAAGTATTAATATTACAGAAGAAAAAAAGAAATCTTCTGTAACTAATGTTTCTAAGACACCTGAACTTGAAAAGGAACCTATAGAATCAATTATCCAATCCAAAGTATCTACTAAAGATACTGAAAAATTGGGTGATAACTCAACTAATGCTGAGAAAAAAGTTGAAGTTATTGAAGAAAAAGTAATTAATGATTCTAACACTAATGAAAGCTCTGAGGAAGATGTTGAAGAAAATAAAAAGGTTTCAGAAGAAAAATCAGAAAAAGGAGATAATATGACTTTATTAAAAGATGATGAAGTAATAAACTTAGGAAAAATCGATAAAGAATTTACTCAATTATTTGTTGATGCAGGTATTGAAAGTCTTGAAAATTGCTTCCAATGTGGTACTTGTAGTGGAGGGTGTCCTTCAGGAAGAAGAACTCCTTACAAAGTAAGACAAATTGTAAGAAAATGTTTAATGGGATTAAAAGATGATGTGATTTCTGATCCTTCTTTATGGATGTGTACTACTTGCTACACTTGCCAAGAAAGATGCCCAAGAGAAATCAAAATTGTTGAAATCATTAAAAAGGCACGTAATATAGCTGCAGAAAATGGATTCATGGCACCTGCTCACAAAGCTACTGGTGCTAATGTTATTAAAACTGGACATGGTGTTCCAATTAATGATGCAACTAAAGCCTTAAGAAAAAGAGTTGGTCTTTCTGAACTTCCACCAACTACTCATGCTGACGAATCAGCTTTAAAAGATATTCAAGCTATTTGTAAAGCTACTGGTTTTGACACATTAATTGATTATGAGGAATAAATCTAATAATTTTATAATGATTATGGAGATATTAACATGGAAATTGCATATTTCTTAGGTTGTATAATGAACAACCGTTATCCTGGTATTGAAAAAGCAACAAGAATTTTATTTGATAAATTAGGTATTAAATTAAATGATATGGAAGGAGCATCTTGTTGTCCTGCTCCTGGTGTATTTGGTTCATTTGATAAAAAAACTTGGGCTTCTATTGCTGCTCGTAACCTAACTATTGCTGAAGGAATGGGTTCCGACTTAATGACTGAATGTAATGGTTGTTTTGGTTCTTTATTTGAGGCAAATCTTGAACTCCAACATGATGCAGCATTTAAAGATGAAATCAATGAAGTTTTAGCTGAAGTTGGAAAAGAATACAAAGGTTCTATAAATGTTAGACACTTTGCTGAAGTATTATACAACACAGTAGGGCTTGATAAATTAGCTGAACTTGTAGAAAATCCCTTAAATCTTGAAGTTGCAGTTCATTATGGTTGCCATTTCCTTAGACCAAGTGATGAAATCGGTATTGATAATGCTGAAAAACCAACTATATTGGATGACTTAGTAGAAGCAACTGGTGCAAGATCTGTACCTTACAAAGATAAAATGATGTGCTGCGGTGCAGGTGGAGGACTTAGAGCAAGAGATATTGATGTAACTTTAAGCATCACCAAAGAAAAGCTTGATAACATGACAGATGCTGGTGTAGATGCAATTGTAGAAGTTTGTCCTTTCTGCCACATGCAATTTGATGTAGGTCAAACTGAAGTTAATAAAAAATACGGAACTAATTATAACGTCCCTGTTTTCCATTTAGCTCAATTATACGGTTTAGCTATGGGATTAGGTGCTAATGAGTTAACTTTAGACTCTCATTTAATTGATTCTGCTCCCGCTCTAGCTAAAATAGTAGAAGAAGCAGATAAATTAGCTGGAGAATAATTTTTTCTCCTTTTTAATTTTTTCCTATTTGTTATTTACTTAAATCTGTTTTGCTAAGATATTTTAAGTAATTTGTTTTTGGTAATTAATTAATAGCTATTTAGTTTTTTGATAATATTTTAAGTTCATGATATTATTTAATGATCAATTTATTTGTTCATTAAACATGATATTATATAATAAAAACTTTTACTATCTTAAATAAACATTATTAATTAATAATTACAATAACTAAACATTATTAATTAATAAATTACAATAACTGAATATAGTTTAATTTGGCTCAATACCATATCACTTTTATATGAGTAAAACATAACTAATAATGTGTAAACCACAATAAAATATATAAATAGTTAATATCTTACTAATCTATGTATTACAATAATATTTCATTGTTTAGGTTGATTACTATTAATTTAGAAATTATCCTCATGTATTTAAACATAATATGCAATGTTTTGCATGTATTATATGGATTAATAATAAAAAATTCAAGGAGTATAATATGTTTGTAGCAACTTTAGGGGGCATATTCAGATTCAGAGATCTTCCTGCTGAATATGGTCCATATGTACAATTCAAAGCAACTATTGAAAAAAGAGAAATTAAAGACGACGATGAGATAGCTATTTTAGATATCGCTGGAACCGATAGTCATCATGTTCTTTTCTTAGATTCTTACGAGGATATTGGTCAAATTAGAAATGAATTGAAGGAAGCTGATGCAAAAGTCAATCACACCACTTTAAAAATTCTGGAAGGACACCTATGAGTTTACCTGTTGAGCAAACATGGTTGATATTAGTTAACTTGCTCACAGATCTCAAAAAAAGAAATGTTAATGTTCCAGTATCTATAAATAAAAATATTAGTCTTCTTAAAACTTCTATTAATTTTTATAAAAGAGATACCGCTCATCCAGATATGTTAAAAGAGTTTGATAGGGTTAATATTGTCATATCAGAAGTCCAAAGTAAATTGTTAGATTATGCATCTGAATTAGGAGATGAATACTGTGAGTTATGGATTGATAAGCTTAGACGGGCTAATTTGGGTCAAATAGTTTATCCTACCTCAGATTCGTCATCTAAATTTAAATCAAATGCACCTCCAGGGTTTTCAACTGCTAAAATTCACTTAAAAAAACCTATTTCTGAGGATCGTGTTCAAGAAATTGCAGAATATCATAATTTAATATTAGAATTCGAGGATGATGTTACAATAGCTCTTTATGGTGATTCTGATAATGTAAAAAAGGGATTACAGGAACTATCATCTTTTTTCAAAGAATAATCTTCCATACTCTTTTTACTATTTATGAAACAAATTTTTAAAAACGAGAAATCAGAGATTTCTCTAAACAGTATTAAATGTTTTTATAATTATTAAGATTGTTCTTAATTTCTATTTATTTTCGCTAATAAACTTAAATATTAATTTTCATTTTATTATTTCTATTTTTGCATCCTTTATTTTGAATAGTTATTGTATTAACTAATATTATTTGATACTTAAACTATTTATTTCTATTTATTTCTATTTTTCAGCTGTTATTATGTAATTATCTATTAAATATTAATAGTAATAATAACATAACCTATATTAGAAATAACTATTATAGATATAACTACTAATTGAAAAGGGTGATTTTATGAAGATATTACAAGTAAGTGATGTACATAGTGAAGACAATTCTAAATTCAACAGGTATTTAGATGAAAATGATATTGATCTTCTTATTATTTCAGGAGATATTACTAATTTTGGACCTCCTGAATTTGCTATAAATTTTTTAAATAATATTTTCTTAAAAGAAATACCAATAATAGCTATTCCTGGAAATTGTGATAATCCTGAGTCTATTGAAGCTATTAAAAGATCTAATGCTATTTTTGCCCATAATAAAGTTATATTTTTTAAAGGTATTATTATTTATTCATTTGGTGGGTCTAATCCTACTCCTTTTAATACTCCTTTTGAATTTAGTGAAGAAGAATTATATGATAATCTTAAAAATTTATTTAATAAATCACCATTAATTCTTGATGAAAATGATAAGAGGAGTTTTATTGAGGATAATCTGAGGGTATTGCTTACTCATGCACCTCCTATCGATAGTGAAGCTGATAAAATAGAAAATGGGGCTCATGTTGGAAGTAGCAGTGTTAATAAAATTATTAAAGAATTTAATCCTAATTTAAATCTCTGTGGTCATATTCATGAAGCAGAATCAATAAGTAAAATTAATGATACTATTGTTGTAAATCCGGGAATGTTAAAAAATAACAAGGGGATATTGATAGACATAAATGGATTAGATATTAAAGTTAATATCATAGAATTTAATTAAAAACAGCTTTAAATAAATTAGATATTAAAACAAAAGAGGTCGTTTCCTTGGTTCAAAGATACCTTAAACAATAACAGTTAAATCATTATTTTAATTTATTTTTATTTTTAAGGAGATTATCCATAATTAAAATAAAGGTTTATGATTGTTGGATATGGTTTTAGATGTTTTTTAGTTTTTGTTTTAGTTTTTTAGTCTATTTTTTGTGTTTTAGTTTTAAACTTTTTTAATGTGTTT